>DBGBEM010000315.1:0-4824 GCA_048477235.1 Muribaculaceae bacterium
AGGCGCTTGTCGGCCGGCATGTAGCCGAGACTGTTGAGGCGTCCGAGAATGAAAAGCACGCTCGTTGTCGCCCATGGCGAAAGTTCCTGGCCGCCGGCTGTCCAGCTCCAGCCCTTCTCGCGGACGAGACGGGCGAGCACATCGATGCCGTTGGCGATGGCGCGGTCGGTAGTGGCGCGGTCGAACAGCAAGGCGAGGCGTGTCATCCGTTCGGTATCGGCGGCGGCATCGGCCATCCACGGGGTGGCGCGCAGCATGAGCATCTTAAGATCATTGTTGCGCTCGAGCATCGAAACGAGAGTAGAGTCCGAGCGGTCGGAGCGCGTCCATTCTTCAAGGGCGCGTGCGATAGCCTTGTTGTCGCGGATGAGACCGCGGGCCACTGCGGCGCTGAAAATCGAGGCGGCGGCTTCGGGCGATGTCGAAATATCGCCGTCGAGAAGTCCGGGGAGAGCGGTGACGACCGCCCATGCCGGATTTTCGGTGAAGTCGAGAATGAGCTTGTTGTCACTGCCACGGCCGGCAGGAATATCAAGGGTAAATGCGCCGTCACCGGGAGCTATGTAGAACGGTGTCGATTCGATTACAGAGGCGGCGGAGGGGAGAACGGGAATTATCGTCTGCTCGCCATCGGCAAACGAGCCAGACTTGCCACGCACGCGCAGACCGATCATTGTCAGGTCAGGTTCGGCAACCACGGGCATTTCGACGACAGCAGCCTGCATCGCACCGACACTGACAGAGCGCGTCAGCGAGGCCACTATCCGGCCGTCAGCAGGATTATAGGCTTCGACGGTGACGTCGATGACAGCCGGAGAATCGCTGTTGTTCATAACCGACGTGGCCACGACAGCCTTGTCGCCTGCGCGCATGAAACGCGGCGGATTGGGCTGAACCATCACAGGCTTGCTGACGGTCATTTCGAGCTCGCGCAGGTCGGTCATCACATCGGGAGTCACGGCCAGGGCGGCGAGAGTCCATGTCGTATTGGCGTCAGGCACTGTGAACGAGAATGTCAGACGTCCGTCGGCATCGGTCGTCAGCACAGGGCGCCAGAGCGCGAGAGGCATCTCGGCCGGACGGCAGTCGGAATTGTCGGGAGCTGTCTGCGCGGCTTGTGTCTCCCCCTCTCCGGCGGCATATTTCGCAGCGGCAGCCTCAGGAACGGCAGCTCCGAGATCGGCGACCTCCTCGACCGCAGCCTCATCGGCCATCATAGCCGAGTTTGAACGCGCGGCAGTCTTCATAAGCATTGTGCCGCGGATATAGCCCCGGAAAGTCATCCATGGGCGACCCCACGTGTTGAAATCGGGAGTTCCGGGAATGAAACAGTCATTTGAATTCAGACGTTTGGAAATGCCGGCTGTCATGGTGCTTGCCGGGTCGTGGATTGAGCGCGTGAAGCTGTAGCCGCCGAAACTGTAGGGCCGGAATCCGAACGACGGAGCTTCGAGAGCTGCGATGGCGTTGTTATACATATCGAGCAGCAGAGCTGCCTGACGTCCGCGACCCTGCGCATCACTGACACTGAAGCGCCACGTCTCGTTGTCGCCGGGGCGCGTTTTGTCGCGGAAGCTCTCGACAGAAAGGGAGATGGCTTTCGAAGTGCCGTCGACAGAAAGATCTACGCTGAGTTCGCTGACACGGTAACGGGCCGAGGCAGCGAGGGTCAGTGTGGCATCGTCGACATCGTCGGGAAGAGCGATGTCGATCTCGCGGAGACCGGCTTCGAGTTTGATCCAGCGCTGTTCGACAATACGCTTCGGAGTAGCTATCGTCAGCTGGGCGTAGGTCGGCCAGGCGGCTCCGACGAGCAGTCTGCCGCCTCGCGAGGACGGCAACGCGAGCTTACCGGCCGGAGTCCACAGAACTGCCTCGACGGGGCTCGTCCTGTCGGTCGGGCGGTAAATTACCGTAGAGAGGGCCAGAGAGTCGGCATCGGCGCCCGAGAAAGTAATATCAACCCGGCCCGACGGCACCGAAGCGAGATCGAGACGGCGGTCGGCGGGAAGAGTGCCGCGGGCTACGACGCTGTCGCCGCTGGCGATGGTGTAGCTGACAGGCGCGCCGACAGGTTTATTGTCGACGTCGACAAGCCGGACGTCGACAGCGGCCGGAGCGGAGGCGTCAATAGCCGCGGGGAGAGAGCCCATAAGACTGAGGGCCTTGCCTATCGAGAAACTGGTCGACGCCGTGTGGCTTTCGCCGTTGGCGGCGGTGACATCGGCGCGAACCGTGAAGATTCCGTCGGGATAAGGAGCCAGAGCGAGGCCGGCGGCATCAACAGTAACACTGAAACGTCCGTCGGCATCGGTAGTGGTTGCCAGCGACGCGAACTCAACGGGCAGTCCCCCGCCCCACCAGCGCCAGCGCTGACCCGAGCTCAGAACAAGCGCGACTGCTGCATCGGCCTGCGGAAATCCGCTATAGCTTTTCACAGTGCCGCTGATGGTATAATCGCCCGAAGCATTGGGGCGCGGACGGTCGAAAGCGATGGCAAATGTCGGCAGTTTATAATCGCTGACGGTGAAATCGGCCTGACCGGCTCCGTCGTTGAAAATTATCGTGAAATTGCCGCTGAGTCCTCCCTGCGGGATTGCGAAAGAGCCCTCTATACGGCCCATAGCGTCGGTGACGGCCGAAAGAGTGTCGACAACCTGATAGTTGGCATCGCGCATCGTCACCTTGATTCTGCGGTCGGCGGCGAGGCTGTTGCCGTTTTCTCCGGTCTCATAGGCGATAGCGCTCCAGAGCACTTCGTCACCGGGACGGTAGAGCGGCAGGGCTGTGAAACCTTTAACGACAAGGCGCGAACCGGGCTTCTGCACGGAGCTGTTCCAGAAGCTGACCGCAACAGAGTTGTCGCCTCCTTTCGAAGCCACGACGTATCCGCCGCCGTCGATAGTTTTAGGGTCGAAAGCGAAGGTTCCGTTGGCATCGGTGGTTCCGAGTGTTTTCATAGTGGTACGCTGACGCGAGCGGCCCATTTTAACCGTTGCGCCTTCGACAGGTTCTCCGCTGTCGGGATCGACAACCCAGAAAGCCGGCTGAGTGAATTTAGTCACAGCTAAAGCGAGGCGCGTGGCTGTAACGACCTCATAGCTTGTCTCACGGTCGGGATGGCCGTCGACAGTCAGCACCGGCACGAGAATATAAGAGCCCTCGGAAGGGAAGGTATAGCTGAGCCGCAGCTCGGCACGAGCCGGAACTTCGGGGCCCGAGCTTACAGACAGCGTCCCGGTCTTTGTCGCCGACGGGCCGAGTGTCACCCAGCCCGTAGAGGCTGAGGCGACGCGATAGATGTCGATTCGCCCCTCGACGACATTAGTGGCCGTGACAGCGATCTCCACCGGCACGCCCGGCGCAAACATCGTCGGCGATGTCAGCGACATCTGAGGGCGCCGGCTCTCGGCAATGATATTTTTAAGGCAGGCGGCCTGCGGAGCGTCGGGGAAACGCCTGAGCAGAGCGTCGGCATCGGCGGCAACGGCCGTCATACGCCGGAAGCGGCTCTCGGGATTGTCGACATAAATATCGGCGAGCGAGGTAATGATCTGGCCGGAATATTCGCTGTCGCCATACCGGTTCAACAAATCGCGCAAAGCCTTGTCGCGGGCCACGCCTATATCATCACCGCGGCGGTCAGCGACATGATTCACAATGAAATCGAGGCGGCGGAGCGAGGCGTTTATAGCTGTCGGCACGGCGATTCCGGGTTCGGAAAGCCATCCGCGGTAAGCTTCGAGAATCGTCGCCGCATCGTCGTTGGCCGGGATGCCAGGCTGAGACGCCGAAATCATTTTAACCGGCAGGATATTTCCCACTCTCAGCACATCGCCGAGCAGATCTATTCCTTTCGAATAGATGAAGTCACTGACAAACGGATAATACGGCTCCATGTCGCGGTCAATGCCGCTGATACAGTCGCGCCAGAGAGTCAGACGCTCGCCGGTGCCATGCCCCATGGCCCTCACGACAAGATCGGAGATTACCTTGCGGAACTGAGCGCCGCTCCACAGGTTATAATCCGGCGACAGCGGCGACAGCGGCATTTTGCGCGCGTCGTAGGTATATCGGTTGGCATTGTAGATGGCCGTGTAGATGTCGGCTTCAAGCAGATCGTAGACCGCGCGGGCCGTAGGATCGGTCATTGCCCGGCGTCCGCGGTCGAGCATTGCGAACACCCGGGGCAGCGAATCGTTATCGACGGCGCCCTGGGCGAGACCGTAGTCGATCAGCGCCCTGACCGATGCCGGCGCGTCGCCGGTTTCGAGAGCGCGCTCGAAGTTGCGCAAGGCAGTGGCGCTTACCTTCTTCGGAAACGCGAAATCGGGTTTAGTCGCGGCCGAAGCCATTATAGAGCTTATTAACACGAAAAACGCGGCTAAGGCCACGCTTTTCATTCGGCAACAATTATTCATAGAGTTGACGTTAGGGTTGGTTATGGAGTTATCGCGGCATATCACTTGTTAGGCTTGCGGGGACGCTTTTTGTAATGCTCCTTGACCATCTGGCGCTGGAAGTGGCGTTCGGCTCTCTTCAACTTGAAAAGCTGGCGCGGCGACAGCAGTTTCTTGAACTGAGTATAGTATTTCTTTTCGATCTGGGCTTCGCGGGTCTTGACGTTATACATGGCGTCGGTAGCCTTCAGCAGTTCGGCGTCAGTGGCCTTGTCGCCTTTCTGACGGACACTCTTTTCGAGGGCGCGCGTCTGATCGAACATCCGGCGCGTTTCGTTCTCCATCGAATCGTAGACCGGAAAGAATTTCTGCTGCTGCTCTTTGGTCAGGGCCAGCTCCTTTGCGAGATAATCATGCTTGAGTT
>DBGBEM010000316.1:0-1617 GCA_048477235.1 Muribaculaceae bacterium
GTCGAGCTCCGGCTCGACGTCTTCATCTTTATCGGCGGTCTTGGATTTGTCTTTGGCCGATTTGGTGGGTAAGGCTGCGCCTGATTGCTCGATGCCGTGGAGAGCGGCCATGATTTTCTGCTCGAGTTCGTCGGCGAGCTCGGGGTTGTCGCGCAGAACGTCCTTGGCGGCATCGCGTCCCTGGGCGAGCTTCGAGCCGTCGTAGCTGAACCACGATCCGCTCTTCTTGATTATGTCGAGCTGAACGCCTAAGTCGATGATTTCGCCCGTGCGCGAGATGCCCTCGCCGAACATTATGTCGAACTCGCAGCGCCGGAAGGGGGGAGCCACTTTGTTTTTGGTTACCTTGACTTTCGTCAGCTTGCCGAGCATGGTGTCGTTCTTTTTGATGGCTGTCGAGGGACGGATGTCGATGCGGACCGACGAGTAGAATTTCAGAGCGTTACCGCCTGTGGTTGTCTCGCTCGGGCCGAACATGACTCCGATTTTCTCGCGCAGCTGGTTGATGAAGATACAGGTCGTGTTGGTGCGTGAGATTGCGCCGGTCAGCTTTCGCATGGCCTGCGACATAAGCCGGGCCTGGACGCCGACATTCTTGTCGCCCATCTCGCCGTCGATTTCGCTCTTCGGAACCAGTGCGGCTACCGAGTCGACCACGAGGATGTCGATGGCGCTCGAGCGTATGAGCTGCTCGGCGATTTCGAGAGCCTGTTCGCCGTTGTCGGGCTGCGATATGAGCAGGTTGTTGATGTCGACACCGAGTTTTTCGGCATAGAAACGGTCGAAGGCGTGTTCGGCGTCGATTATGGCGGCGACGCCACCGGCTTTCTGCGCCTCGGCGATGGCGTGGATGGCCAGCGTTGTCTTACCCGACGATTCGGGACCGTAGATTTCGATTATTCGGCCGCGCGGATAGCCGCCTACACCAAGGGCGTAGTTGAGGCCGATAGAGCCTGTGGGGATAACCTCGACGTCTTCGATTTTCTCGTCGCCGAGTTTCATTATCGCACCCCGGCCGAAGTCTTTTTCGATTTTAGCCAGTGCGTTGTTGAGCGCTTCGAGTTTTGACCGGCGCGGATCGTCGGATTTCGGAGCTGAGGTGGTTTTCTTTGCCATTGTTGCAGTTGTTTTGTCGGTTATTTATTTCTGACGGCAAAGTTAATAAATTTCGCGTGCATTTTTGTTGCCCGCCGCCCGTAAAAAGAGTTAAACACCTCCGGCGGTAAACAAACCGAAGGGCGGCGACGTTATAATGACGAAAGCAAAAGTTACTTTTTCCATTGCAAGAAATGTGATAATGATTGGTTTATTATCTAAACGAGGAGACGCCGTGAGGCATCCCCTCGTTTGATTTTATGGCGGTTTTGCTTTCAGTCGGCCGTTTCTCGGCGCAGGATGGTGAAGTTGACACTTCCGTAGGTGCGGTGGTCGGCGAACCCGGGCAGCCCGGAGAAGTCGTAGGCCCGCGAGTGTTCGATGACGAAGATTCCGCCGGGGCGCAGTATTCTGGCATCGAGAACGAGGCGCGGAACCTCGGCGAAGCGCGGCAGGTCATAGGGCGGATCGGCGAAGATGAGGTCGAACGCCGGCTCCGGGGGGAGCGACGTGTTCAAATTC
>DBGBEM010000317.1:0-2856 GCA_048477235.1 Muribaculaceae bacterium
TTGGCATAGAGCGTTTCGGCGTCTTTGAGCGGGAATTTATGGATGCGCGGGAAGTTGGCGTGACCGCTGATGCAGTCGTCGGGGATGCGGCGGGCTACCCATACGGCCCCTTTCTCGTCTTTCCCCTTGCCGATAAGTTCCATGACCCACACTTCGTCGGGGTCGGCGATGCTGAACGACTCGCCCGAGCTGGCATAGCCGTATTTGTCGACGAGCTCGGTCATGACCTTGATGGCCTCGCGGGCTGTCTTGGCGCGCTCGAGGGCGATGTAGATGAGCGAGCCGTAGTCGATGCCCTTGTCGCCGGTGAGCTCTTCGCGGCCTCCCCAGGTGCTTTCGCCTATGGCGAGACCGTGTTCGTTGATATTGCCGGTGACGGCGTAGGTGTGGGCCGGCTGGGGAATATCCATGAGATAGCGGTTGCTGTCCCAGTCGTAGACTTTGCGCATCGACCCTTTGGGATGGTCGGCGGCGGGGGTGTGGACCATGTCGCCGTAGAGGTTGTGGCTGTCGGCGGCGTAGGTTATCATCGTGCTACCGTCGGCGCTGGCTTTTTTGCCGACAAGGAAGCTTGTGCACGCGGCGCCCTGAAAGGCCAGAGCGGCTGTGGCTGCTGCTGTCAGAATGAGCTTTTTCAATGGAATGATAGATTTGGTTTATACAAGATTAACGTTCCCCGTGGGGTAAAAATTATAGCAGGTCGGTATGTCCGAGCTCGCGCGCTATGAACAGCGCCACAGAGTCATCGGTGTTGGGGCCTATCACGGTGTCGGCGGCGGCCTTCACTTCGGGCAGGGCGTTTCCGACGGCCACGGCGCGGTCGGCGACGTTCATCATCGGCAGGTCGTTGAAGCTGTCGCCGAACACCGTCAGGCGCTCGGCCCCGGTCAGGCGCTTGAGCTCGCGCAGCCCTTCGGCCTTGTTGACGCGCGGGCCGAACACTTCGAGAAATGCCACTCCGGGATAGACCGGGTCGGTATAGTAGCTCACCGACAGGGCCGGATTGCCGCGAAGCGCTTTGACGGCCGCCATGACGGCGTCTTCCGATCCCATGGCCAGAATGAGCACCGTCGGGCCTTCGGCGGCTTCGCCGACAGGATCGGCCGTCACCACGGGGCGTTTTAGCTCGAGATTGGCGCGGTCGGCGATGAAACGGTATTGTTCTGACGGCATTCCCGTCGGGTCGAAGCGGAATGTCAGGTGACTGCCGTCAGGCTCGGCGCGGTAGACTATCGGGTGAAGCCCCAGCCGCAGCGTCAGCTCTGTGACGCGCGCGGCGTCGGCGTTCTCCATCAGGCGCAGGCTGGCGAAGCGGCGCGCGGCGTGGCCCCAGAGGCCCGCGCCGGTCATGACGACGGCGGGAACGTGAATCTCGGTGTCGGCCAGAAGCGGCTCCACGGTGGCCGGAGTGCGGGCTGTGGCTGCCGTTATCAGCGCGCCGCGGCGCGTCAGCTCCGAGAGAATGGCGGCGCTGCGCTGACTGACACGGCTGTCGGCGCCGAGCAGGGTCCCGTCGAGGTCGGTGACGAACAGTTCGCCGCCGTGAGCGGTATCGCATTGTTTCATCATACCGCAAAGTTACAAAACTTTCGCTGAAAACCTCACAACTGTGTCAGCGAGCCGGCTTGAAACGCTTGCCGACGAGGTTCCACGATGCGAAGGCGAGGCCGACTGTCACGGCTACGACCACTGCCAGCGAGCCGAGCGGACTCATCATGGCCGGGAGTCCGAACCAGACGGCGAGCTGGATAACCGGGAAGTGGAACAGGTAGATGTCGTAGCTGACACTGTCGTGCTTGCTCAGGCGCGCCCCCCAGCTCCCTATCATCGAGAACCAGAGCACGAGGCTGCCCGCCACCAGAGGCTGAAATACGAGGTAATAGAGCGGAATATGGTCGCTGAAGATGAGAATAAGCGCGTCGGCGCCGAGTATCCACCATTTATAGCGCTGAAACAGCGGAAAGTAACGGTTTATGATGGCGCCGATGTAGAAGAACACGAGCAGCGTTCCGAACTGGCGCGCTATGATGTCATAGAGCTCGTTGCCCGTTGAGGCGTAGAGGTTGATGAAAGCGAGCCTGACTATGATCCATGTCGCGGCGAGAGCTATCAGCAGCGGGCCGGCCAGGCGCGGGCGCTCCCTTATTATCCAGTAGACAACCGGCACGGAGAGATAACATACCCATTCACCTTTCATCGTCCAGAGAGCTCCGTTGACGACGTTGGTAGCGAACCGCTCCCCCTCGAAAACGCCGGGTAGATCGGGATGGAGGAAGTTGAGAAAGCTCAGGTTGGCGGCGAGATATTTCCAGAATCCGCTGTCGGTGAAGTAACCGGTGGCGGGTAGCGTCGAGACGAAGACGAATCCGACGGCGGCGAGCACAATTATCAGCACGTAGGGGGGCAGAATGCGCCTTGCGCGGCGTTTGAGATAGCCGCGCAGGGTAGGACGCTTCTGGAATGAGGGGAACATCAGAAAGCCCGAGATGGCGAAGAAACAGCCGACGTCGACAGTGCCGCGCTGAAGCCAGGGGATATAGTTGCCGGTGAGGCTCGAGAAGTGGGCCAGCAGAACGCAGAAGCTCAGGTAGTAGCGCACCACGTTCATGTTGTTGCGGTGGCTGACGGAGTGGAATATGGGCTCTGTGGCGCTCATTTGCCGTTATGGCGCCGCAGGGTCAGTCGATGATGTCGAAGCCTGTGTAGCGGCGCAGAACTTCGGGCACGACGATGCCTTCGGGGGTCTGGTTGTTTTCGAGAATGGCGGCCATTATTCGCGGAAGGGCCAGAGCCGAGCCGTTGAGGGTGTGGACAAAGTGGGTCTTCTTGTCTTCGCCACGGTAGCGGCATTTGAGG
>DBGBEM010000318.1:0-4969 GCA_048477235.1 Muribaculaceae bacterium
GAGGCTTCTTTGAAAAGATTGCTGATATTTGCCGGACTATCCTTAAAGTCTTTCTTTATTCGCTTTGTCATTGCTTATCCTATTTAGTAATAGAATAACAGTCTGGATGAAAAAAAGACGTATAAAGATTGACCAGTAGTAGGAGCATCCCTACGCTTAGCCAGTTCTGCAACACCCCCCTCAAAAGCCTGACAATAGGCCTGTTATGTCGCGTCGCCTTGGAGGCGTGCCAAAGGCACGCGGCCACATTCAGGGCGGGAAATCATACAAAACCGGAGTTCTGCAACACCCCATAGCATTGCAACGTTCTGATTGCCAGTCGCATGTGAAACGTGCCAAAGGCACGTCCCTACGCCCGGACACATCAATTTGCCCGAAAAAAAATCTTGATGCTGCCTGCGACCGGGCACAAAAAAAGGGTAAGCTATCTACATCGCGCCGCTCAACCCGTTACCGCTGCTTCGGTCAAGATCTGACGGAGTTGGCGGGGAGCTGGCCGTGTAGGACTTACCCGACTGCAAAGATACAACCTTTTTCGTTCTCCGCAAAAAATTTTTTTACAGATCTCAGAATGATAGTTCACACACAAAGTAAACATGCATTCCGACATGTAGGGATGCTCCATGGAGCATCCGGCCAATTTAGTTGTCAGCAGTCGCTATGACGGCTGCACCATGGTGCAGCCCTACATAAAATGCACAAATACTTACTGTTTTACCTAAAAAGAGCCGGCCGGGAGCTGTCGAGGCCCCCGGCCGGCTTAATTATTGTCGGATATTCTCAGCGGACAATCTCTTTCGAGATCTGCGTGCCGCGCCTGACAATGTAGAGTTCGCCGGCTGCGGGAACGGCGACCCGCTGCCCGCGCAGGTTGTAGTATACTGCGGGGGCGTCAGTGTCGGTGGTGATTGTCTCGATTACTGTTGTCAGTTCGTTTCGAACAGCGTTGAAAGGTTTCTTTGCTTCAAGAACCACATACGAGGTGTTTACCGGCGCTTCGGCGGCTTTCGCTTTCATGAGCTTGGGGAGGATAGCGGGCGTTGAGGGGAAATAGGCTCTCACAACATATTCGCCGTTCACGTCGGTGATACCTTCGTTCTGCTGAGCGAGGATGTCGTGGTTTTTCCACGAGCCATCGCCGGTTGAAATCAGCTCGTTGTCATAGCTTCCGAGCCAGTTCTCGTAAGCTTCTGCCGGAATAGTGCCGGTGGCAGCCTGATTGTCATAGAGTATATTGAGATATGCCGATTCATTATTGTCCCACGGGTAAGCCGGGTTGTTGTAGGTGCGCCACTGCGAGAAAACAGGCTGGCCGGGAACCGAAGCGCCCTTCAATGACCATTCGGTATTAACGTACATCACATACGACTGTTGGCCGTCGTGTTCACAAACACCGTTCTTGGAAAGCTCTGCTTTGTCGAAGCTCAGCGTCGGCATCTGACATTCGGCCGGATAACCGCCGAACGTGTTGTTGTTTATGACGGAGACACCATCGAATCTCAGATCGCGTTGCGTCTCGACCATGACGCCGAATTTCTTGTCGGGCGCAAGGTTGGTGCTCAACACGAAATGGCGGCATGTAGCGCTCTCGTCAATGACATCCAGGATTTCAAAAGCCGGATTCTGATTGTCGGCATGGTCGCCGGTCTCGACCTCGGTCACCCACTGCCCCTTGTCGTATTTGATTTTGCAGAAACGATTGCCTTCTTCGTTGACAATGAACAGAGCCGATATGTGTTCTTTCCCGTAAAGCTCGGTCTGAGGATTGTAGGTCAGTGTAAAGAACGTTCGGTTATCGATCGGCGCCAGGCCGTCAAGCGATTCGAGATGCTTTGTCGCGCTGCCGTCGAGATCGATCGCTTCGGCCGTGCCTCGGGGCTCGATGACAACTTTAGCGCGCGGCGAGGCCACGGCAGACTCGTTGGTCCTGACTCTGATACCGTCGCGGAATGCGAACATCATCCAGAATCGTTTGCTGTTGATATATTTGCCCTCGGGATTCAGCGTCTCTACGGCGTCGTGATAGAGACTTGTCATTTTTTCGAGAGGCAGAGCGGTTTTGTCGTTCTCTTCGCCGCGGCGGTGCTCGAAATAACTTTTCTCCTGGCGGTCGATATACCACTTGCCGTCCCACTTCTCAGGAACCTTAGTCTCATCATAGGTATCTGTCATCGCGTATTCGATGCGGTAGACCAGATCGGGATTATTGAGGTCTCCGACTTTGGGGGTCTTGTTGTCGGGCAGACTCGCTGTCTTTTTGATGACAACAAATTTCACGACCTCGCCTACTTCCGAGTTATCGGTAAAACGGCGTATCGAGGCCCAGGTATACGAGGGGTTGAAATGGCCCTCGCCGGTCTCTGCGTTGTCCTGAGTGAAAGTGACGGGCTGCAATCCGCGTGAATAAACCTGGTTCTCGCCCTTTTCATTGCCGTTTGTCAGAATGAATTTATAGCGGTAGGCATTATTCAACGCACCTTTGCTACCGAAGAACTCACCCTGATAGTCTTTGGCCTCCTGAATAGCCTGAAGTTTTATTGTAGATTCAGAGATGACGTCGAAAAGCGGGTTGTTGACTCCGTAGAGTCCGAAACCGACGTCGCCCATGTCGAAGTCTCCGACCTTTCCGTCGGCATCGGGCTGGACAAAGTCTTCCCACGTCAGAAACTGCACGTTTTCGAGGGTTCCCTTATCAGAATCGGTATAGGTGAAGTTTACAGCGGCGGCTGCGAAGATTCCGGGGCCGTAGGTGTCATATTTCTCCTTATGTTTGGGAACTTTCAAGTAATCCCACTTTCCCTGCGAGCCGAACTCACGGTTGAGCTGGCGATAGGCGAATTTAATGGAATAGGGCTCGCCACCCTCCTCATCGGCAACTCCGTTCCAGTCATACTGATTATACGTCGCGAGAAAGAAATAAATGCGTGTGCCTTCAGGAAACTCGTCGGTCGGTTCGCCGGTATAATCGTCGCCGAAATATTTAAGCCTGAAACGCTTGCCGGTTATAAGGTTGTCGCCCCATCCTCCGTAGTTGTCGGTGGCGTCTTTGAGCTTGTCGCCCAAAGCGCTGTTGCCGACCACTTCGTTGATCTTAGTCCATTCGCCGTTTTGCTTCTCGAAGCGATCCATGTGGATCGAGGTGCGCATCTGGTCGGCGATACAGAATGTCGGTATCTTGTTATCGGCGAGAGTCTGTGCGACCGACAAAGTAGTTTTATCATATTCTGAGTCGGCCGGAACATAGAAGTAACACAATCTGTTGCCGAATCCGCCCGATCCGAACATATAATCGACATCAACAGGGCCACCTTTGGCCGTGTAGACAAGTCGCGTGGCCGACATCAGCGGGCTTTGCATCAGACGGTCGAGATTGTCGTGAGCTTCTTTGAGAAGACCCTCGGGGCCGAACATCTCAGCCATGTCCTTCAGGACGTATGATTTTCCGGGGGTGACGTCGCCGTTCTCTTCTTTGAGGTCGAGAAGATAGCATGAAGGATAATTGTGGAATTCCGTATTGCCGTACTTGTCGCGCCATTGGTTTTCAACGGTGTCGGGGACAGTCCATTTTCCGAGCTCGATTTTCGTCAGCTTCGTTATATGCTCGTTCTGTTCCCAGGTCTTCGTCTCTGATTCCTGAGCAGAGAGCGTGCAACAAGAGGCTGCAAATAGAATAAGTGATAATGCTGATTTGTGTTTTATCCGCATAAAAAATAAATTAAGTGAACGAAAGGTTCGATTCTGAATTAGAAAAAGGTAATTAACTCTGTAGATTTATAACTGACCAAGAGCATATCATCAATCAGTCAGGGGAAATTCGCTACAAAATTAGGGTCTAATAATTCTTCCTCAATGAATTAGTAATATGAAATAGTAACCCCATGAAAACATATCTATCTGAATATGAGAGTTTTACCCCCCCCCACTTGAAAAATAGTAAGATTCCTCAACCGAATTAGTAGACTGCCGCGGGCAGAAATTAGAAATTAGTAATTAGTAATTAGAAATATAAAAGATAGGATGCGGCTCGGCATTGCCGATGAAAATGAATTTTCTTTTGGCACTGCTCTCGCCTTTCACTATCTTTGAGGGTCAGTTAATCCAATCATTTCAATCACCAAGCTTTTTCTTATGAAACTCAAGCCACTTATTGCGCTGACTGCGTTGGCAGTGACTTTCACGACGCACGCCGACGAGGCCGCTCTCGGCCTGCGCGTCAGCCTCTCCGACGGCAGCGAGGCGTTCTACGAGGTTGCCGAAGGCCTCGAATGGCACCTATCAGGCAGCTCGCTCACGGTTACGCCCGTCGGTAAGCAGTCAACATCAACCTACGAAATTGCCAACGTAACCGGTCTGGACTACACTCCCCACACCTTCGACTCTCTCGACGGAATTGCGGCCTCAGAGACTGTCATCCGTCTCACCCCCGACGGCATAGCGGTCGAGGGCGCCCGCGCCGGAAGCCGCTGCCTTGTGGCCGACATCAGCGGACGCATCGTGGCCGACCGCCGCTTCGACGGCTCTACGTCGGTAGGCCCGCTTGCGCCGGGAACCTACATTGTAACTGTCAACGATCGCGAAACTCTGAAAATCACCGTGAGATGAAGAAAACGATACTTTCAGCAACGGCTGCCCTCGTTGCCTTCGTCATGGGTGCGGAGGTACCCCAGACCCATATCTACCGCACCGACGGCGGTTTCGAACGCCTCGAAGGCGATGTCGTGTGCCGCCATGTCGACGCCTCGGGCGTGAAAGTGGCCCACTTCTCCAACGGCAACGGCGTGAAGGCCATAACGGTCGACGCTATCGGCCATATCGACGTCGCGCAGACCGCCGTGCCCCGGATATTCATCGACATCCCCGCCAATCCGTCCCTGAAACAGATCGAGGAAAAGGAACTTTATCTCGACGCACGCATTTCAATCGAAGGAAACGGACTTATCGACGACCTCGAAGAGTGTGACGTCACCGT
>DBGBEM010000319.1:0-3225 GCA_048477235.1 Muribaculaceae bacterium
ATCAACCTCGTCCGTAAAGAGCTACGCGACAAATTCGTCGACACCGCCGTCGGCGAGTTCGCGGCACGCTACGGCCACGCCCCGCAGATCTACGACGTCGTCATCAGCGACGGCGCCCGCCGCCTCTGACGCCTGTCTCAAATAAAAAACCAAAGCCCAATTGGCCTGATTCGACCGATTGGGCTTTGGTTTATTGGCTAAAGGGTTACTTGCGGTGGGCGGGACGCAGAAGGTCGTTGACGGTCTTGACGGGATTGAAGGTTTCGACGGGCACCTCGACGAAAGCTGTGTTCCAGTCGCTCATAGCTCCGTTCCAGAGTCCGGGCAGCTCCATGGCGCGCAGCTCGCGGCCATGGCTCGACTTCTGCGAGATGAAGCCCGTGGCGGGGTCGACGTAGCGTGTCAGGTCATATTTAGCGCCGGCGGGATTCTTGATATAGCAGACGAGGTCGACGGGATTGAAATGCGTCGCGCCGGCCATCATATCCTTGTAGTCGGGGCCGATCTGCGTGCTCTCGAGAATCTGGAGCGAACTGCTGCCGTCGGGGTTGACAGTGATATAGGGGCCGCCGCCCGGCTCCCCCTCGTTGCGCACCATTCCGCAGACACGCAGCGGGCGGTCGAGCTTAGAGCGCACGAGGCGCACGAGGTCGGTGCCCTTCAACGTGTCGAAGCGCTTGTCGTCGGTCGAGAGACTGTGGCGCATGAATTCTATGGCCTCGGCCGTGACATCCTCGCCGGCATCGATAGCGGCAATGAAGCGGGCGATAGCGTCGTGGAGAAGCATCATATAGCCGCCGATAACCTGTTTGTATCTCACCGTTGCGTCGCGGTGGCGGTCGGGAACGACGTTGTCGATATTCTTGATGAAGACGACTGCGGCGTCAATGTCGTTCAGGTTCTCGATAAGAGCGCCATGGCCGCCGGGACGGAAGAAAAGACTGTCGTTCTCGAGAAACGGCTCGTCGTTGTCGATATTGGCGGCGATAGTGTCGGTCGACGGCTTCTGCTCGCTGAGCGTCACCGTGAACTTGCGGCCCGTGCGCGCCTCGGCGGCGGGAACAGCCTCGGCGAGCTTCTCTTCGAAGAGACGGCGGTGGTTGGCCGACACGGTGAAATGGAGCTTGACCTCGCCGGCGGCGTTGGCCGCCGTCTGGGCGCCCTCGGTCAGCTGTTCGTCGAGCGGAGTGCGCGAGGGCTCCCCCTCGTAGGCGTGGAAGCGCAGCAGAGCCTTCGGCAGCTGGCCGTAGTTCATGCCTTCGGGATTGACTATGGCGGCGATTATGTCGCGTGTGCGTCCGGCGGCAACGAGCTCGTCGAGCGGACTTCCGTAGATACGCAGGACGGCCGCGCGGAGATCTTCGATAAAAGGCAGCTCGTCGAGGTTGGCCATGAGCTGCCCTACGGGCGTCGACTCCGGAGCCTCGTCAGTGTCGCCGTTGACAAACTCGAACAGGGCCTTGAACATTCGCGAGGCTGCTCCGCTGGCCGGCACGAACTTATAGACATCGCCCCCCTCCGAGAGGTAGCGCTGCCAGCGCTCGATGGCGGCACGCTCGCCGTCGCCGCCGAGAACCGTTATACCGTGGCCCGGAGTAGCGGCCCCGACTATGGGCATATATGGAAATCCTGTTGCGAAGCGCTTCATCTGCGCCTCGGCCTGCGCAACGGCGATGCCTTTGCTGCGCAGGAGTTCTAAGTCTTTTTGTCTGAACATGGTAAAAAAGGTATGTGTGAAGATTCTGCCTACAAAATTAACAAAAATCCCCGAGAATCTTTAGAGAGTAATGGGAATAATGGGAGCTTGGGGCGTTGTGGGTTGCCCATTCCCAAAGCTCCCAAAGCTCCCACGTCCTGATTAGTGCGATCAACGATGATTTTACGTTCGGCTTGCGCCACATTCAAAAATCGCCTTAGCTTTTCCGGCAACATTTGTTGTTCAAAAGCATCTTTCAACAAATAATGTAGGTAGAAAATGAGAAGATGTAGTAAGAAAATACTAATTTTGTAGTATGAAAACCACGTTAGAAGAATTAGTCGGAAGATACCGGGAACTTGGCATAGACCGACAACTGGACTATGACAAGTTTTACCTGTATTCCATAATCACACTTTCCACGGCGATTGAAGGCTCTACTATTACGGAGCTTGAGAACCAGATAATGTTCGACAACGGAATTGCCCTTAAAGGGAAGAGCCTTATCGAGCAGAATATGAACCTTGACCTGAAGGCTGCATACGAGCGGGCGCTTGTGTATGCGCGCGATCATACCGACATTACAATCGACCGATTGAAAGAATTGTCGGCTTTGACGATGAGAAACACAGGTTCGGAATATCATACCGCGCCGGGAGATTTCTCGTCGGCGAATGGTGATCTCCGCCTGTTGAACGTAACGGCCGGTGTCGGCGGACGTTCATACATGTCGTTCAACAAAATACCTCAAAAACTGAAAGAATTTTGTGACGCATTGAACACATCGCGGCGAATGGCAAGGTCAATGTCCATGCAACAACTCTATGAAATGAGTTTTGACGCACACTATAATCTCGTAACCATTCATCCGTGGGCTGACGGCAACGGACGAATGGCGCGGTTGCTGATGAACTGGTTGCAATTTGAATACGGACTTATCCCCTCGCGCATATTCAGTGATGACAAGGAGGAATACATAAAGGCTCTGGTTGCTACCCGTGAAGACGGGGATCTGTCAATATTCCGTAGCTTCATGACTGAAACGATGTGTGCCCATCTGTCACACGACATCGCCATTTACGAATTGTCCCTCGGTGAAGAAGCTCCGATAATCCCGGAACCTTCCACCTCCTTGACACCTAAGAAAACACGCGATAGAGTAATCGAGCTTCTGCACCGGAATCCAAAACTAAGCGCGACAGCTCTCGCCGCAGAAATCGGCATCTCAGCCAAAGGCATCCAACGGCATCTCTCTAAGCTTAAAGCGGAAGGCGTCCTCCGGCGTATCGGCCCGGATAAGGGCGGCAAATGGCAAATTATCATAGATTGACTACAATTGCCGGTGCTGCAAAACAGAACGAACATAAGATTTGAGCCTATGACTCCCCCGACAAATGAGCTAAGCTTTTTTGAAGAAGACAGGAGGCGCGGTTCGGCAATTAGGAGCTCCACACCAACACCTCTACAAACGACAGCCTGTTTCTTACTAAACAACATTTGCGACAACTGCGGGCCGGAACCCCCTGAGA
>DBGBEM010000320.1:0-1082 GCA_048477235.1 Muribaculaceae bacterium
GTTGTCGGTGACGCGTCCTTTCACGGTGCGGCGCTCCATGGCGGCCACTTCAAGTGTCAGGTCGACGGTCGAGCCTGCGGTTACGTTGGCTTTCACGGGGGTGGCGGGGCTTTCGTAGCCGAATTTTTCCCATGTGACCGAGTAGTTTCCGGCAGCTATCTTGCCGAACGAGAAACTGCCGGCGTCGGCGGTTGTGGCGGTGTAGGTCTGCGGGCCGGTGGCGGTGACAGTCACGCCGCCAACGGGGGTAGAGCCGCTTTTGGCCGAGCCCTTGAGTGTTCCCTCGTCGATGGGGGTGACTTTCACGTTCTTGATGAAAATCATGCCCTGACGTCCGTCGCCGGTATGCTGGAACGAGATGTAATAGGTTCCGGCCTCGGTGATGGCAGGAAGTTCGACAGTCTCCTTGCCGGCATTGTAGTAGCATCCTTTGTATTCGGCTGCCTTCAGCAGGGTGTGCTCGGCCGACGGGTCGGGGGCCTTGCTGAGGTAGATATTGACCTTGTCGGTGTATGCGTAGGTCGTATAGTAGTCGAACTTGAGGGTGATTTCTCCCTCTTCGGCTACGTCGAATTTGAGACCGGGCGAAACGAGCCAGTTGTTGACCTCCTTATATGAGGCGTAGCCCCACGAGCAGGCGGCTTTGCCGCCGTTGTCCGACTCGCCGAGGAACCATGTAGCGTGTTCGTCGTCGGTGTTCTGGTCGACGTCGTAGACCGACCATGTGTCAAACAGCGCCTGTGTGTTTAGTGCGCACGAATAGGGGAGCTGTTGCTGGGCGAAAGCTCCCGATGCCGTAAGCGCGACACAACCCGCAATAATAGATCTGAGGTAATGTTTTCGCATAAAGAAGTGGTAGATGATTGATGAATGTTGATGAAACGCCTCAAAGATAGCAAATAGTTTTAGATTTCCAATAATTTTTAACAAAAGCGACATTTGGCGAAGTCAACTGGCGGATGCGAAATTACTGAAAAAATTTGTTGAATACGGCAATAGGAGTAGCGAAGTTTAGTTTTTCGCGCGGTCTTCTGTTTAGTTTCATCTGTATTTCTTGAATCATTTCATCGGAGAAGTTGTTG
>DBGBEM010000321.1:0-17190 GCA_048477235.1 Muribaculaceae bacterium
CTCGTATGTACGCCTGCACAACCGCTGCCTGATCACCGGTCGTCCCAAAGGCTATATGCGCCAGTTCGGCATTTCGCGTATCCAGTTCCGCGAAATGGCTTCGGCAGGCCTTATCCCCGGTGTGAAGAAAGCCAGCTGGTAAGCCTCGGCAGAGGTTCCGCCGCGTTACAGGCGGCTCTGTCACGTTTTACGGCAAAACGGCGAATTGCTCCCCGGCTCTCAGGAGCCTCTCCATGCTCAGCCATCGAGGCTGAGAGGCCCGCGCCGCCTCACGCACCGACGCGCGTCACGCCCCCGGCCGGGGGAACAGCCCCGCAGGGCTCTTCGGCGAAGAACTCCGCGACGGCGACGAAGCCCGAGGCCGGCTGAAAACAACCCCAGCGTGAGAGTGTTAAATATTGTCTGATGCCCCCGCGAGGGCGTCGCCTCCGCCCCGGCAAGGGGCCTGCGGCATCCCGGCAGCAGATCAATTTAAACTGAAAAATTTTAAACTTACAATGACAGACCCCATTGCAGACTATCTGACACGTCTGAGAAACGCCATCAAGGCCAACCACCGTGTGGTCGAGATTCCGGCAAGCAACCTCAAGAAGGAGATCACCAAGATCCTCTTCGATCAGGGTTACATCCTCAACTATAAGTTTATCGACGGCGAGAATCCCCAGGGAACCATCAAGATCGCCCTCAAATATGATCCCGTCGACAAAGTCAGCGCTATCAAGAGCCTTCAGCGCGTTTCGCGTCCGGGCCTGCGCCAGTATTGCGGCTACAAAGATATGCCCCGTGTGCTCAACGGCCTCGGCATCGCTATCCTGTCGACATCGCGCGGCGTCATGACCAACAAACAGGCTGCCCGCGAGCAGGTGGGCGGCGAAGTGCTCTGCTACGTATATTAACCCCTTGAACCGTTTACGAAAATGTCAAGAATAGGTAAAGCTCCCATTGCAATCCCGGCCGGTGTGACCGTAACCGTGGACAAAGACAACACAGTGACTGTCAAGGGCCCCAAAGGCACCCTTAGCCAGAAAGTAAATCCCGATCTGACAGTTGAAGTGGCCGACGGCCATCTCACCGTCAGCCGTCCCAGCGACGACCGCGAACACCGCGCCCAGCACGGTCTTTTCCGCGCTCTTCTCCACAATATGGTTGTCGGCGTCTCGACCGGCTACCGCAAGGAGATGGAGCTCGTCGGCGTCGGCTACCGCGCATCGGCCAGCGGCCAGGTTCTGGAACTCTCGCTGGGCTACAGCCACGCCATCTTCCTCAAGCTTCCCCCCGAGGTCAAGGTAGAGGCAAAGAGCGAGCGTAACAAAAACCCGCTCATCATTCTCGAGAGCGACGACAAGCAGCTTCTCGGACAGGTTTGCGCAAAGATCCGCTCGCTGCGCAAGCCCGAGCCCTACAAAGGAAAAGGTATCAAATTTGTCGGCGAGATCATCCGTCGCAAGAGCGGCAAGAGCGCATCTGCCAAATAACATTAAACCGTCAAAACCATGTTTTCTAAGATTCAACGTCGCAATAAAATCAAGACCCGCATCCGCGGTCGCATATCAGGCACCGCCGAGCGTCCGCGCATGACGGTTTTCCGCTCGAACAAACAGATCTACGTGCAGCTCGTCGACGACCTCGCCGGCAAGACCCTCTGCGCCGCCTCTTCGCGCGGCATCGCCGAGGGCGACAAGAGCGCCATCGCCGCCAAGGTAGGCGAAGAAATCGCCCGCAAGGCACAGGAGGCAGGTATCACAACCGTTGTCTTCGACCGTAACGGCTATCTCTTCCACGGACGTGTTAAATCACTCGCTGACGCAGCTCGCAAAGGCGGACTTAAATTCTAAAATCAATCATGGCAAATAAGAATAACAGAGTCAAATCGACCAACGACCTCGAGCTCAAAGACCGCCTGGTGGCCATCAACCGTGTCACCAAGGTAACCAAGGGCGGCCGCACCTTCACCTTCGCCGCCATCGTCGTTGTCGGCAATGAAAACGGCATCGTAGGCTGGGGCCTCGGAAAGGCCAACGAAGTCAGCGCCGCCATCGCCAAGGGCGTCGAGGCTGCCAAGAAGAACCTTATCAAAGTTCCCGTCCACAAAGGCACCATCCCCCACGAACAGGCTGCCAAGTTCGGCGGTTCGCGTATCATCCTCAAGCCCGCCAGCCATGGTACGGGAGTAAAGGCCGGTGGCGCTATGCGTGCCGTGCTCGAGAGCGTAGGTATCACCGACGTGCTCGCCAAGTCGAAAGGCTCGTCGAACCCCCACAACCTCGTCAAGGCTACTCTGGCCGCTCTGAGCGAAATGCGTTCGCCCGCCGAAATCGCCCATCAGCGCGGCATCAGCCTCGATAAAGTGTTCAACGGCTAATAAATTCCCTAACAACCACGTTCAATAAACAATGGCACAGATTAAGATCAAACAAATCAAGAGCCGCATCAACTGCCCCGCTGTCGAAAAGCGCACGCTCGATGCCCTCGGCCTCAAGAAAATGAATCACACGGTTGTCAAGGAAGACAATCCCTCGATCATGGGCATGGTTCGCCGTGTCCACCATCTGGTAGAGGTTACACCCGCGTGAGCAATAACCAATCGTCAACATTCAAAAAACGAAACGAAATGGACTTAAGCAATCTTCAACCCGCCGTTGGTGCGGTCAAGAATAAGAAGCGCATCGGCCGCGGCCCCGGTTCGGGCAAGGGCGGCACATCGACCCGCGGTCACAAGGGTGCGAAATCGCGTTCGGGCTACAGCCGCAAGATCGGCTTCGAGGGCGGTCAGATGCCTCTGCAGCGCCGTGTGCCGAAATTCGGCTTCAAGAATATCAACCGTGTAGAATACAAGGCTATCAACCTTGGCGACCTCGAGACAATAGCAGCCGCCAACAATCTCGACAAGATCGGCCCCGAAGAACTGCGCAAATTCGGCATTCTGAAAGGCCGCAAGCTCGTCAAGATTCTCGGCAACGGCTCGCTGACACGCAAGCTTGCCGTCGAGGCCAATGCTTTCTCGGCTGCCGCCGAGAAGGCCATAGTTGAAGCCGGTGGCACGGTAGCTAAAATTTAAAATTCATCATGAGATTTGTAGAAACCCTAAAAAATATCTGGACCATCGAGGAGCTCCGCAAGCGCCTTCTGGTTACCCTGCTGCTGGTACTTGTCTACCGCCTGGGTTGCTATGTAGTGCTTCCGGGCATCTCTCCCGAAGACCTCGATGCCCTGTCGAAGTTCACAAACCGCACAGGCCTGATGCAACTTCTCGACATGTTCTCGGGTGGCGCCTTCTCGCAGGCATCTATCTTTGCCCTCGGAATCATGCCCTACATCACGGCTTCGATTGTGATACAGCTGCTGGGCATGGTTCTTCCCTCGTTCCAGAAAATGCAGCGTGAGGGCGAAAGCGGCCGTCAGAAGCTCAACCAGTATACGCGCTATCTGACTGTCATCATCCTTCTGCTGCAAGGCCCGGCCTACCTGATCAACCTTCAGGTTCAGGCTGCCGGCGCCGGCCTCTCTTCCCACATGGGCTTCTGGACAACGGCCTATCTGACGGTTATCCTTGCCGCCGGCTCGATGTTCATCATGTGGCTGGGTGAGCGCATAACCGACCGCGGTGTCGGCAACGGCATCTCGTTCATCATCCTCGTGGGCATTATCGCCCGCCTTCCGGGAGCTCTCTTCTATGAGTTCACATCGCGTATGCCCGGAGCCGGCGGAAGCCAGGGCGGTCTGATAATGTTCGTCGTCGAGCTCATCCTTCTGTTCGCCGTCACCGTAGGCGCCGTGCTTCTGGTGCAGGGAACCCGCAAGGTGCCCGTGCAGTATGCCAAGCGCGTCGTCGGCAACCGTCAGTATGGCGGTGCCCGCCAGTATATCCCTCTGAAGGTCAACGCCGCCGGCGTCATGCCGATCATCTTCGCCCAGGCCATCATGTTCATCCCCATCACCGTAGCCGGTTTCGGGGGAGCATCCGACGCCTCGAGCGGATTCGTGGCCGCTTTCAGCGACATCAACGGATTCTGGTATAACTTCGTCTACTTCATCATGATTGTCGCCTTCACCTACTTCTACACCGCCGTCACGGTCCGCCCGACCCAGATGGCCGAAGACATGAAGCGCAACAACGGATTCATCCCCGGCGTCAAGCCCGGAAAGAAGACCGCCGATTATCTCGACTCGATCATGAGCCGCATAACTCTTCCCGGTTCGATATTCCTCGGCTTCGTGGCCATCATGCCCGCTTTCGCCCGTCTGTTCGGTATCAGCCAGAACTTCGCCCAGTTCTTCGGCGGCACCTCGCTGCTGATTCTCGTAGGCGTCGTTCTCGATACCCTCCAGCAGATCGAGAGCCACCTGATGATGCACCACTACGACGGCCTGATGAAAGACGGCAAGATCAAGGGCCGCACAACCGGCGGCGCCTATTGAGCCATTCATGATTCGATAACCGGTTTACAGACTATCGAACGCAAAGAATAATAATCTATAGCAAGGCAACGTGCCGACTCCTTCCGCTTCGGCGGAAGGAGTGGCACGGCCTGTTTAGCTGAATGATAATTCTCAAGACCCCACAAGAAATCGAGAAGATGCGCGCTGCCTGCGCTCTGACCTCGGCCACGCTCGGCGAAGTAGCCAAGTGGGTCGGGCCCGGCGTGACAACCCAGCATCTCGACACCATAGCCCGCGAGTTTATCCTCGACAACGGCGGCAGGCCCGCCTGCCTCGGCTATGGCGGTTTTCCGGGCACCCTCTGCATAGAGGTCAACGAGACCGTTGTCCACGGATTTCCGTCGGCGCGCACCCTGCGCGAAGGGGATGTAGTGGGCCTCGACCTTGTTGTCGAGCTTGACGGCTTCTGCGGCGACAGCTGCTATACCTTCCCTGTAGGCGAAATCGCCGACGACGTCCGCCGTCTGCTTGTCACTACCAAGGAGAGCCTCTATGTCGGCATCGAGGCGGCCCGCGCCGGTCACCGTATCGGCGACATCTCGAACGCTATACAGACGTTCTGCGAGCGCGCCGGCTATACCGTTGTCCGCGAGATGTGCGGCCACGGAATCGGGCGCAAGATGCACGAAGATCCCGAAGTACCCAACTACGGGCGCCGCGGCTGCGGCCCTCTTCTGCGCAACGGAATGTGTATAGCCATCGAGCCCATGATCAACATGGGGAGCCGCAATATCGTGATCGGCTCAGACGGCTGGGAGTGCCGCACCCGCGACCGCAAGCCTTCGGCCCATTACGAGCACACTGTCGCCATCATCGACGGCGTTGCAGAGCCTCTGACAACCTTCGAGCCGATCGCCGGAGTCTTGGGCGACCGATTCATCTGAACAGACCCAGTAATCTGCTAACTTTATCAGACATCAATAACCGAATGGCCAAACAAGCAGCAATAGAACAGGACGGAACAATCGTCGAAGCGCTCTCAAACGCCATGTTTCGCGTGGAACTCGAAAACGGCCACGAGATAACGGCCCATATTTCCGGGAAAATGCGCATGCATTACATAAAAATCCTTCCCGGCGATAAGGTGAGAGTTGAAATGTCGCCCTACGATCTTTCGAAGGGGCGCATCGCTTTCCGATATAAATGAACCGTCGAAACGCTCATTAAATTATCAGCAACATTCTATAACCCAAAAAGATATGAAAGTAAGAGCATCTATCAAGGCACGTACCCCGGAGAGCAAGATCGTTCGCCGCAAGGGACGTCTTTACGTAATCAACAAGAAAAACCCCAAATTAAAGATGCGCCAAGGGTAAAAATTTTGTACCTTTGCAGTCGAATTTTTAAGCTACAACACAACAATTTATGGCAGTACGAATCGTGGGAGTTGACCTCCCCCAGAACAAAAGAGGTGAAATCGCCCTGACCTACATCTACGGAATCGGCCGCAGCGCCGCCCGCAAGGTGCTTGAAAAGGCAGGTGTCGATGTCAACATCAAAGTAACAGACTGGACCGACCAGCAGGCAGCCGCTGTGCGTGAAGTCATCTCTACCGACTTCAAGGTAGAGGGTGATCTCCGAAGCGAAATCCAGCTCAACATCAAACGCCTGATGGATATCGGTTGCTATCGTGGCATCCGCCACCGTAACGGCCTCCCCGTGCGCGGACAGAGCACCAAGAACAACGCCCGTACCCGCAAGGGCCGCAAGAAGACCGTCGCTAACAAGAAGAAAGCTACTAAATAATAGAATCCAATGGCAAAAAAGACAGTCGCAGCAAAGAAGCGCAACGTTAAGGTTACGGCCGAAGGCCAGCTTCACGTTCACTCCTCGTTTAACAATATCATTGTGTGTCTGGCCAACTCCGAAGGCCAGGTTATCTCGTGGTCAAGCGCCGGCAAGATGGGTTTCCGCGGTTCGAAGAAGAACACTCCCTATGCCGCACAGATGGCCGCACAAGACTGCGCGAAGGTCGCCTATGACCTTGGCCTGCGCAAGGTAAAAGCCTACGTCAAAGGCCCCGGCAACGGACGTGAGAGCGCAATCCGCACAATCCACGGAGCCGGCATCGAGGTTACCGACATTCTCGACGTTACCCCGCTGCCCCACAACGGCTGCCGTCCTCCCAAACGCCGCCGCGTTTAATCGGGGAACGGCATCACGTCCTCAATCAGTCAACACAACACCCAGTCGGAGCTTCGGGCTCAGCGCCCGTCTTTCCCCATCGGGTTGCCATGTAGCTGATCTCCACCGCCGCCATAGCGGCCGGCAACGCGCCTGAGAGCAGGCATCCGTTTTCATATCTTTCATTGTGGCTCATTCCGGGCCCGTTTCCACCACTGCCATCGGACAGCCTCGCGCCGACTGACTGCTTTTTTGAATCACCTCTCAGCAGGCGCGGCTGTGTCGGCCGATACTACCGGAGGCAACCGGCAGGCGAGACGCCGGTACCCGGAAAGAACCCCCGTAGAGAGATGCCCGCGCCGAAGGCCCTCCGGCTCAGCCCGGAGCTTCAGGAGACCCCGCAATCCTGCGCTGAACCTATCCGACACAGATAACCAACCTATCCAAACTCAACAACAAACATCTTATGGCAAGATACATCGGTCCCAAAACCCGTATTTCACGCCGCTTCGGCGAGCCTATCTTCGGCCCCGACAAAGTGCTCGAACGCCGTCAGACCCCTCCCGGACAGCATGGCGCCAACCGTCGCCGCAAAACCTCTGAGTATGGCACTCAGCTGCGCGAAAAGCAGAAAGCCAAATATACCTACGGAGTTCTCGAGCGTCAGTTCCGCAACCTCTTCGACAAAGCCGCCTCGACAAAAGGCATCACCGGTGAGGTTCTGCTCCAGCTTCTCGAAGGCCGTCTCGACAACGTCGTCTACCGTCTGGGCATCGCCCCGACCCGTGCCGCAGCCCGTCAGCTCGTCCTTCACCGCCACATCACTGTCAACGGTCAGGTCGTCAACATCGCCTCTTATCAGGTGAAACCCGGCGACGTCGTAGGTGTGCGCGAGCGCTCGAAATCTCTTGAAGTCATCGCCGACGCCCTCGCAGGCTTCAACCACAGCAAATACCCCTGGATCGAATGGGACGAGGCAACAAAATCGGGTAAGCTCCTTCACGTTCCCGCACGCGAAGACATCCCCGAGAATATCAAGGAGCAGCTCATCGTCGAGCTCTACTCTAAGTAATAAACCTCAATTAATCCTCTCTGATCCATGGCTATTTTAGCATTTCAGAAACCCGACAAAGTCTTGATGCTGGAAGCCGATAACCACTTCGGCAAGTTTGAATTCAAGCCATTGGAACCGGGCTACGGCATTACCATCGGTAACGCCCTGCGTCGCATACTGCTCAGCTCGCTCGAAGGCTTCGCCATCTCGAGCATCCGCGTTGACGGCGTCAAACATGAGTTCGACGTGATTCCCGGGGTCAAGGAGGATGTCACCAACATCATCCTTAACCTCAAGAAGGTCAACCTCAAGCAGATTGTCGAGGATACCGACTCCGAGAAAGTCACCGTCACAATTCCCGCCGGTCAGGAAGTGTTCACCGCAGGCGACATCTCCAAAGCCCTCGTAGGCTTTGAGGTTCTCAACCCCGAGCTTGTCATCTGTCACCTCGATCCCGGAGCGGGCTTCTCTATCGACCTCACTATCAATCAGGGTCGCGGCTGGGTTCCGGCCGAAGAGAACCGCAATCCGAACGACGATGCCAACAACATCATCGCCATCGACTCGATCTACACTCCGATTGTCAATGTCAAATATACTGTCGACAACTATCGCGTCGACCAGAAGACCGACTACGACAAACTGACCCTCGAGATCACCACCGACGGCTCTATCCTGCCCAAGGAGGCCCTTAAGGAAGCAGCCAAGATTCTCATCCACCACTTCATGCTCTTCAGCGACGAGAAGATCACTCTCGAAGCTCCCGAAGCCGAGGAAACCGAAGAGTTCGACGAAGAGGTTCTCCACATGCGCCAGCTGCTCAAGAGCAAGCTCGTCGATATGGATCTCAGCGTCAGAGCCCTCAACTGCCTCAAGAGCGCCGAAGTCGAGACCCTTGGCGAACTCGTCGTGTTCAACAAGACCGACCTGCTCAAGTTCCGTAATTTCGGACGCAAGTCGCTCACCGAGCTCGATGAGCTTCTGGCCAACCTCAACCTCTCGTTCGGCATGGATATTTCAAAGTATAAATTAGACAAAGAGTAAACCCCCACGATGAGACACAATAAAAAATTCAATCATCTCAGCCGCAAGAAGGCTCATCGCGACGCCCTTCTTGCCAATATGACCATCGCACTGATTATGCGCAAGCGCATATTCACGACCCTGGCCAAGGCCAAAGCCCTGCGTGTCTACGCCGAGCCCCTGATCAACCGCGCAAAAGCCGATTCGACACCCAACCGCCGCCACGTCTTCGCCCACCTTCAGGACAAGGCCGCCGTCACCGAGCTCTTCAACGAGATCTCGAACAAGATCGCCGACCGCCCCGGAGGCTACACCCGCATCCTCAAGACCGGCAACCGTCTGGGCGATAACGCCTCGATGTGCTTCATCGAGCTTGTCGACTACAACGAGGCCGCCATGCCCGAAAAGGCCGCCAAGAAGACTGCCACCCGCCGTTCGCGCCGCAGCCCGAAGAAAGCCGTCGCCGAGGCCGCAGCCAAAGCCGACAAAGAGCTTCCCGCCGCTGAAGAGGCCCCCAAGGCTGAATAAACCGGCAATCCCGCAGTGCGGCGCAAGCCGCCTGAGAGCAGCATAAAAAGCCGTTGCCCGACAATCAGGGCAGCGGCTTTTTGCCGTCTCCGACTGAGCTGATAATCAATCAACAAAAAAAGTCGGCGCGTTTTTGGCTGTTTCGTTAAAATGGCTTATCTTTGCGCCCGAAAGCGGCCGTATGCCGCTGAGTGATTTTTAATTAACCTTATTATTAACCATTTTTTAATGACTGAAGAAGTAAAAACCGCCGTTGCAGACTTCGACTGGGACGCCTACGAACATGGCGAAACCCGGGGCAACAAATCGCGTGAAGAACTCGTCAAGACCTACGACGAGAGCCTCAACACCGTAAAAGACAAAGACGTAATCGAAGGTACAATCATCGCCATCAACAAACGTGAGGTGGTTGTTAACATCGGCTACAAGAGCGACGGTATCATTCCCGTGAGCGAATTCCGCTACAACCCCGAAATCAAAGTGGGCGATCAGGTGGAAGTGTTCATCGAAAACCAGGAAGACAAGAAAGGCCAGCTGATCTTGTCGCACCGCAAAGCTCGTGCTGCACGTTCGTGGGACCGCATCAACGCGGCTCTCGAGAACAACGAGATCATCAAAGGCTACATCAAATGCCGCACCAAGGGTGGCATGATCGTCGATGTGTTCGGCATCGAGGCATTCCTCCCCGGCTCGCAGATCGACGTGAAGCCGATCCGCGACTATGACATCTTTGTGGGCAAGACAATGGAATTCAAGGTCGTCAAGATCAATCAGGAATTCAAGAACGTTGTTGTCAGCCACAAGGCACTCATCGAGGCCGAACTCGAACAGCAGAAGCGCGAGATCATCGCCAAGCTCGAAAAGGGTCAGGTTCTCGAAGGAACCGTCAAGAACATCACCTCCTACGGCGTATTCATCGACCTGGGCGGTGTCGACGGTCTCATCCACATCACCGACCTCTCGTGGGGCCGTGTCAACCATCCTCAGGAAGTTGTCGAGCTCGACCAGAAGCTCAACGTCGTTATCCTCGATTTCGACGACGAGAAGAAGCGCATCGCTCTCGGCCTGAAGCAGCTCCAGCCCCATCCCTGGGACGCTCTCGATCCCGAGCTTAAGGTCGGCGACCATGTCAAAGGCCGCGTAGTTGTAATGACCGACTACGGCGCATTCGTTGAGGTTGCCGCCGGCGTCGAAGGTCTTATCCACGTCAGTGAGATGTCTTACAGCCAGCACCTTCGCTCGGCTCAGGACTTCCTCAAAGTCGGCGACGAAGTCGAGGCTGTCATCCTCACTCTCGACCGTGCCGACCGCAAGATGAGCCTCGGTCTGAAGCAGCTCAAGAAAGATCCCTGGGAAGACATCGAGGTTCGCTATCCCGTCGGCAGCCGCCACACTGCCCGCGTGCGCAACTTCACCAACTTCGGCGTATTTGTTGAAATCGAAGAAGGTGTCGACGGTCTTATCCATATCAGCGACCTCAGCTGGACCAAGAAAGTCAAACACCCGAGCGAGTTCACTCAGATCGGTGCCGACATCGAAGTTCAGGTTCTTGAGATCGACAAGGAGAGCCGTCGCCTCAGCCTCGGCCACAAGCAGCTCGAAGACAACCCTTGGGACGCTTTCGAAGATGTCTTCGCCGTTGGTTCGATCCACGAAGGTACCATCGTCGAGATGGTCGAGAAGGGCGCCGTTGTCGCTCTGCCTCACGGAGTGGAAGGCTTTGCAACTCCCAAACACCTCGTCAAGGAAGACGGCACAACCGCCAAGAAGGGCGAGACCCTCGAGTTCAAGGTTATCGAATTCAACAAAGACAGCAAGCGCATAATCCTCAGCCACAGCCGCATCCACGAAGATGCCGCCAAGGCTGCACGCGGCGAAGCTACCCGCAAGGCAAAACGCCCCGCTGCCAAACGCGAAGAGCAGCCCAAGCTGACAACTCCCGTAGAGAAGACAACTCTCGGCGACATCGAAGCTCTCGCAGCTCTGAAAGAGAAACTCTCGGCCGGCAAATAATCCGGTTCAGATACCCCAAAGAATAAAGGCTTCGCCATCGGCGAGGCCTTTATCTTTGTTTAATAAGCCCAATAAGGCTAATTGGGCTAATGGGGTCAGCCGTTGATGTGGCGGCAGAAGTCGCGCCAGGCCTCGCGCGTTCCTATGCAGGTCAGTGTGTCGCCTTTCTCGACGGTTATCGTCGGGTCGGATTCGATGTCGATAACCTCATGGCGCAGCGTCGGTGTGCGCAGTATTCCCGTCACCTCTTTCGGCCGGGCGACGGCCACGAGCGTCAGCCGGTAGTCTTCGCGGAGTCTGAGGTCGTGGTAGCGGATTCCGTAGAAGTAGACCGGCGCCTCGAAGCGTATGACAAAGGTGTCGTCGTCGATTTTCATCGACTTGACGTTGTTGCCGAGCTCTATCTCTTCGACAAGGTCGCTGGCTGCCCGCTGTTCGGGTGTTATGATGCGGTCGACACGGAATCCTTCGAGAATCGACTCGTGGAGTTTGTCGATGGCGCGGGCGTAGATGTGTTCGACGCCGAGGCTTTTCAGAAGCGCCACGGTTCGCACGCTGGCTCCGAAATTCTCTCCGATGGCAACTATGACAATGTCGACATTCTTAAGCGGCAACATCTGGAGCGAGGCGGCGTCGGTGCTGTCGATAATATAGGCTGTCGATATGTTGTCTTTTATCGATTCCACTATCGATTCGCGATTGTCGGCGCCGATGACTTCATGGCCCATTTTCGTGAGGTCGAGGGCGAGGTTCGAGCCGTAGATTCCGAGGCCTATTATGAGATAACGCATGGCAGAGTCAGTTTATAATTATATTGTCGGTTGGATAATGGGGCTGGGCGCGACGGTGGCTGAGGATGCCTGACAGCAGCGAGACAATGCCAACGCGGCCGAGAAGCATGGCCACGCAAAGAACTGTTTCGGCTGCCGGCCCGAGCTCAGCTGTGATTCCGAGCGACGATCCTACGGTGAACAGGGCCGAACAGGTCTCGAAGAGAACAGCGCGCGGCGGAAGATCGGGCTCGAGAATGAGGATTGTGACTGAAAGCAGGGTGTAGGTTATCAGTGACACACTGACCATCGCGTTGGCGCGGCGTATCGAGGCCGTGGCTATTGTGCGGCGGAAGGCCACTACGCGCGACTGATCCCTCACTATTGAGCGCAGATTCAGCACTATGGCGGCGAGTGTGTTGACCTTCACGCCGCCGGCCGTAGACTGGGCCGAGCCTCCGACCCACATCATGAAAAGAATCATTACGAGCGTCGGTGCGGCGAACTGTGCCGGAGCTATGCTTGAGAATCCTGCCGAGCGCGGCGTGACGCTGTTGAAAACGCTTTGTGTTATCTTGTCGCAGAGCGACATCCCGGCCATAGATTTGTCGTATTCGAGAATAAAGAATCCTATGGCGCCGATGGCGAAGAGAGTGCCGGTGGTTGTCAGGACAATCTTGGTGTTCATGTTGAAAAGATGAACTTTCTTGTCGTCGACAAACGGGGTCATGAACCGCGAACGCCTGCGGTGGCGGTGAAATCCGAGAAGGTCGGCCAGAGCGTCGCGGAAATTTATGATTATGGGAAATCCTATGGCTCCGGCTATGATTATCAGCGAGAACATCCAGTAGATAAGTCCGTTGGAGTTCATCAGTGCCGGGTTCGAAAGGCCGTCGGGCAGACTGCTGAAACCGGCGTTGCAGAAGGCCGAGACAGAATGGAAGACGGCGAAGCCGATGCGCTGTTCGGTGTCGAACTGAAGGCTGTCGGGCACTGAGAAATACAGCGCCACGGCTCCGATGAGCTGCACGGTGAGCGTTGTCGTCAGCACGTAGAGCATCGTGGGCAGCAGCGAGCTCATCGATTTCGAGTAGATAATGTCGCGGACTATCAGCTGGCTGTAGATCGAGGTATTGCCGGTGAAGAACATCGCGAAGAAGCAGGTGAACGTGATGACGCCGAGCGCTCCGACTTCGATAAGCACGCCGAGAATCGTCAGCCCGAGAGGCGTGAACGTGGCTGCGACGTCTACGGGCGTGAGTCCGGTTATGCTGACGGCGCTTGTGGCCACAAACAGCGAGTCGACAAACGATATTCCGTTGTAGGTCGATTTGGGGAGCATCAGCGCCAGAGTCCCGACGATGATGAACAGCATGAAGCTCGATGTCAGAATCAGCGACGGGTTAGTGCGCTTGCCCGGAAGACGCATTATTGCGTAACTGAGCTGCACTACCGAGTAGACGGCAATGACGGCGAATGTGACGCGGTTCGAGCCTATCATCTGCCAGAGATAATTGCCGTGGGCGTGAATTATCAGTGGCAGGACAGTCAGGCAGACGGCTATGTTGATTATCCGTTGCAGGGGTGTGCGGCGGCGTGGCGGTGTCAGAAGCAGGCCGTAGACTATGTTGAACAGGAATACGCCTTGTCCGCAGTGGATTATCCGTTCCAGAATGGCGAATTCCCGAGCGGAGTGGTCGAATCCGACGTAAATGAGCATTCCGACGGAGCAGACAAGTGCGGCTGTCACTGTCAGCACGTCGACTGTTATGCCGAGAGTTCTGACAGTCGAGGCGAAACGGTGAGAGAAGCGCTGAAGCGACATGCGCGTCAGCCTGAGCCGGTAAGCGAGATTCCGGAATATCATCAATAGTCAGAACAACGCAGTTGGTCGGGCTGTTCGGAATCGGTGACGATTCAGATCTTTATGCCCGAGAAGCCCATGAAAGCCAGAGCAAGAAGCCCGGCGCAGATAAGGGCTATCGGAGCTCCGCGCATCGGACGCGGAATGTCGGCGAGCTCGAGCTGCTCGCGGATGCCGGCGAAGAGCGTCAGGGCCAGAGTGAATCCCAAGGCTGTCGAGACGGCGTAGACTACGCTCTGCCCGAGGTCGAGATTGTCGCGGACAACGAGGATGGCCACACCGAGAACGGCGCAGTTGGTCGTTATCAGAGGCAGAAATACACCGAGGGCCTGATACAGCGCCGGCGCCACTTTCTTCATGATTATCTCGAGCATCTGAACCAGAGCGGCGATAACGAGGATGAAGACGATAGTCTGCATGAATCCGAGGCCGAACGGGGTCAGCAGGTAAGCCTGGAGCAGCCATGTGACGGCTGTCGACAGGGCCATGACGAATGTAACGGCGGCACCCATGCCCAGGGCCGACGACAGTTTCTTGCTGACGCCGAGGAAGGGGCAGATTCCCAGGAACTGGGCGAAGACTATGTTGTTGACGAAGATCGCCGTGACGATTATTGAGATGTAGGTCAGCATGGTTTCATTGACGGATTCGGTTGAACAAAGCTACGAGTAGTCCGAGCATTATGAAAGCTCCGGGAGCGAGCACCATAACCAGCGCGCCATAGTCTTCGGGGAAAATGTGGGCTCCGAAGATTGCCCCGGTGCCTGAGATCTCGCGAAGTGCGCCGAGCAGAGTCAGTGCCAGAGTGAATCCGAGGCCTATTCCGATTCCGTCCATGAGCGAGTCGGATACGCTGTGTTTCGAGGCGAAAGCCTCGGCACGCCCGAGAAGAATACAGTTGACGACAATCAGCGGAATGAAGATTCCCAGCAGATTGTTGAGAGCGGGCAGATAGGCCTGCATGAACATCTGAAGCAGGGTGACGAATGTGGCTATGACCACGATATAGGCCGGAATCCTGACCGATGCGGGCACGAAGCGGCGGATGGCTGATATTGCCATGTTGGAGCAGATGAGGACGCCCATGGTGGCGAGTCCCATCGACATGCCGGTCATGGCGCTCCCCGTCGTGCCGAGTGTCGGACACATACCGAGCATCAGCACGAACGTGGGGTTTTCCTTGACCAGTCCGTTGTAGATTATCTGGAGTTTAGCGTTCATGACTGTAGTTTGAATAACATTCTGCGGCGCGGTTTACAGCGTCGAGGAAAGCGCGTGAGCTGATTGTAGCGGCTGTTATGCCGTCGATTTCGCCGCCGTCTTTGGCGACGGTGAGAGGTGCCGAGGTCTTCAGGCCGATAACGCTGCGGTGCCCTTTGGGGTCGCGGAACCAGTCGTTCATCTTGGCGCCGAGTCCGGGCGTCTCGCCCTGTTTGAGCACTTCGTAGCCTGTTATGGTGCCGTCGTTGTCGAGCCCGACCATGACAGAGATCTCGCCTGAGAATCCGGCCATTGAATAGCTCTCTATTGCGGCGCCGACCTCTTTGCCTTTCAGCGTGAGCGGAAAGATTGTCATTTTGTGGCCTGATTTGTCGGCCAGGGTCACCGGCTCGCCCATAGCGTCGAATTCAGGCGCTACGGATTTCACGGCGGAGAGCTGCGCCGACTTCTCGGCCTGCGCGATCGGCTCGGAGGTGATAGTGTAGACAGCGGCGAGAAGGGCGCCGGCAATAATTGTGATGACTCCCAGTGAGAGAATCATGCGCGGTAGCGAATCGTTCTTCATGCGGCAACTTTCCTCCTTTCTGCTCCGAAACGTCGCGGACGGAAATAGCGGTTTATGAGAGGGGTGCATGCGTTGCCAAGGAGTATGGCGAACGAGACCCCTTCGGGATAGGCTCCCCAGAGGCGTATTACCATTGTCAGCGCGCCGATAAGAATGCCGTAGACGATCATTCCCGACCGTGTCATAGGCGAGGTGACGTAGTCTGTGGCCATGAATATCGCGCCGAGCAGAAGTCCCCCCGACAGCAGCTCGATAGCGACGGGGGCTCCTGCGGCCCAGGAGAAAACGGCTACGGTGGCCAGTATCGAAACCGGTATGTGCCAGCTTATGATTCCGACGACGAGAAGATAGACGAATCCGATTATCAGCGCTATCGCTCCGACCTCACCGATCGAGCCTCCTACGGCGCCGAGAAGATTGTCGACGACGCTGATGTCGGCCGGATCGACGGTGCCGAGCTTAAGGGCGCCGAGGGTCGTAGCGCCGGTGATGCCGTCGAGGGCGCCTGACGAAGCGTCGGTATATTCACCGAAGGGGCGTCCGGGAAGAGCCCATGTCGTCATCAGGGCCGGATAGCTCAGAAGAAGGAACACACGCCCTACCAGAGCCGGGTTGAAGATGTTGCAGCCGAGTCCGCCGAAAGCCATCTTGCCTATTCCTATGGCTACGACGGCACCGACGACAACGGCCCACCAGGGAAGCATCGACGGCAGATTGAGAGCTAATAGCAGCCCCGTCAGCGCGGCCGAGCCGTTGGCCAGCGTGGCCGGGCGGCGGAGCATAAAGCGTGTGATGGCCCATTCTGTCAGCACGCACGCGGCGATACTGACGGCCATTACTACGGCCGCGCCTATGCCGAAATAGAAAAGGGCTACGGCGGCGGCAGGAATGAGGGCAACGACGACGTGCCACATGCAGGTTTTTACCGAACGCCGGGTGTGGATATGCGGCGACGGGGAAACATTCAGCAAGCTGTTCATTTGCCTGAGGTTTTTGATTGTTGGGCGCGGCGTCGGGCAGCCATGACGGCTCCCTTACCTACGCGGATAAAGTCGAGGATAGGACGCGAGGCCGGGCAGACGAAGCTACACGACCCGCATTCGATACAGTCGGCAATGTCGCGGGCTTCGGCATCTTCGAAGCGGTGGAGTGACGAAAGCCTCGATATCAGATAAGGTTCGAGCCCCATCGGACAGGCTTCGACACAGGCGCCGCAGCGGATGCATGCCTCGACGGGACGCCGGCGTGCGTCGCTACCGGTCATTACCACGATTCCCGACAGTCCTTTGGTCGTATAGCTGTCGAGTGTCATCGCGGCGCGCCCCATCATCGGGCCTCCGATTATTACCTTGGCGGCATCGTCGGCGAGGCCTCCGGCGGCTTCGATGAGAGCCTTGAGAGGGGTGCCGAGGGCTACGCGGAAGTTGCCGGGATTTTTGACCCCGGGGCCTGTGACAGTCACAAGGCGGTCGGTCAGCGGCTCGCCGAAGGCCACGGCGCGATAGACGGCGTAGGCGGTTGCGACATTCTGCACTACGGCGCCTTCCGAGATGGGCAGAGCGCCGGATTTTACCTGACGGCCTATGAC
>DBGBEM010000322.1:0-9465 GCA_048477235.1 Muribaculaceae bacterium
CTGTTTCGGGAACGGTGGTCGACGACGAAGGTAATCCCGTCGGCGACGCCAAGGTTGCCGTGCAGGGCAAGAGCGCGCAGACAGCCGCCGACGGAACTTTCAGTGTGGCTGAAGTCGGTGAAGGCGAATCGACTCTCACAGTCTCTAAAGACGGCTACACCGCCACCTCGCAGACCGTCACTGTTTCCGGTGGTGATCTGACAGGCGTGAATGTCGTTCTCAATCCTGTTGTCAGTGGTGTGAAAGGCCGTCTGATGGATGATAATCTCGACAATCTGGTTGCTCCCGCCACGATCACCATAGCCGACGGCGACGGAAACGTTTTTGGCACGGCGCAGACAACAGCCTCTGACCCCAACTATGAGATTACTTTCAAAGGTGCTGTCCCTTCATCGCTTAAAGTCACAATCGAGTCGGACTATTACTCGAACTCGACCATTACGTGGAGTCCTGTGATTGGCCAGATATATCAGCGTAACTTCGTGATCAACCGCAAGAAACTGAACCCTGTTGTCGCTCTCAAAGACGCGGCCGGAAATCCGGTTTCGGGTGCAACCGTCACAATGACTGCCAAAGATAACGCCTCTGACACGCGCACTTTCAGCGAGTCGTCGACTAAGGGCTCATACACCTATACTTCGACTCCCTATTTCTATGCTCACAAGGCCCTCGACAAGGAATATGTAGTCGCAGTGGCCCACAGCGATTACAAGCCCTACACCTCAGAGCCGGTTGTATTCTCCGGTCAGAACAAGAATGTCGAGGCCACTCTGACTGCCTATGCTCCGACAGTATTCAAAGGTGTTGTCAGAAGCTCTCTCGACAACGAACCTCTTGCCGGCGTAGCTGTCAGCCTCAGTCTTCCCGACACCCCGACCGCAGTCGCCACAGCCGAGGCCGATCCTTCGGGCAACTATTCGATCTCTGTCGAAGGCGCTCTTGCTGATTCATACGTGCTGAGCTTCATAACCGACGATTTCGAGAACAAGACCGTCGACATCAATTCGCCCGAACGCGGCGAGACCTACGTCAACGACGTTGTCATGCAGGCCGTGATGGTAGCCTTTACCGCTCGTGTTCAGAATGCTGCGGGCGAGAATGTTGCCGATGCCAGACTGAATTTCGACGGCAAGGATCTCGAAGCTGTCGGCGGCGTTTTCTCGGCAGAAGTACCCGCATACGGCAGCTATTGGAAAGAATATGATGTAAAGATTACCGCCAACGGTTACGAGACTCTTGATGAGAAGGTTATTTTCAACGGCGCTCCTGTCGACAAGACATTCACCCTCGAAGAAACTATGCTGACATTCACCGCCAGAGTGGTGAATGAAGCCGGAGATGCTGTCGAAGGCGCATCGGTTATGTTCGACGGCACGCCCCTCACAGCCGAGAACGGCGTGTTCACGACCAAGGTCGGAATGCTGGCCTCGGCCGACGAGGAATATACCGTTGTCGTCCGGGCCGACGGTTACGAAAGTTCGACTGAAACCGTTGTGTTCAGCGGCGAATCGATTGACAGGACGTTTACCCTGAAAGAAATGCTCGTAACGTTCACCGCTGTTGTCAACGATACCGACGGCAATCCTCTCGAAGGCGCCAAAGTTACTATCAGCGACGGTGAGACAACCGAGGAACTCGAATATGAAGGCCGCGGTTACTATTCGGTAGAATACGGAGTAATCGAGGCAGGCAGCAAGACCTACACTGTCGTTGTCAGCAAAGAGGGTTACGTAGCCCCCGAGCCGTTCTCATTCAGCTTCAACGGCGAAAGCGTGTCGAAGACCTTCCTTCTCGAAAAGGAATCGGGCATCAGCTCAATCGGCGCCGACAACGACGACACCCTGCGTGTCTACGATCTCATGGGGCGCCGCATCGAAGTGAAGAATCTGTCGCAGCTCAGCAGCGGTCTCTACATTGTCAACGGGTCAAGACCGCTATCCGTTAAGATTCGAACTTTCAGGAGAATGAACTCTCGAAAGTCTGACATTACATAACTGTTTTTAAACCGCCATGCGACAAGCGAAGCCTTGCCGCATGGCGGCTCACAATATTCTTATATCACGTCATTCAGCCTTTAACCTAACAACAAATGAATCACAAAATTGCAATAGGCCTTCTGGGACTTGGCCTTGCCGCAGGCGCCGGCACAATAGCCGGCTTCAGGCCATCGGCTCCCGCAGCCGCAGCCACCGCCGCAGCCGACACGGAAACAGTCACTTTCTACGGAACGATGGAGCGCAACACGTCGTGGACGCAGACTCAGAACGTAGGTTTCTACTCGTTTACCGACAGCGGCGAACCCGACGAATTCACAATGCTGACCAGCCAGACCAACAAGATGGTCACAGGCGGCGGAGCGTATTACGACGGGTATTTCTACTATGTTAACGGAGTAGAGACATCTATCCCCGAGAAAATCTCGAACACCTTCAACAAGGTAGATGTCGAAACCTGGGAAACTGTTGGAGCGTCGGGCCACACATATCCCACGCTGACCGACTCCTACGCTCTGGCCTACGACTATTCGACGTCGACGATGTATGCCTACTGTCCCGACCGTACCTCAGACGGATATTACCTGCGCACGGTAGATCTGAAAACAGGCGAGTTTACCGACGTAGCCAAGGTCGATGCCTCGCTGTATATTCCGGCTATAGCTTTCAGCGCCGACGGCGTCATGTATGGCGTGGCCCACGATCCGGCGCAGCGCAGCTCCAAGCTGTATAAAATCGACAAGACGAACGGCAAAACCACTCTTGTCGGCGATATAGGCTTTATGGTCAATTGCGACTATGCCGGCGCCGTCTTCGATTACCGCACGGGCAAGCTCTACTGGTCGTCGATGTGCTATACCGTCAATCAGTATCAGGAGCGCACCTACACCTCATATCTTATGGAGATAGACACAACCACCGGTAAGGCTACCCCCGTCAAGACGTTCAAGAACGGAGAGGTGTTCTCGACACTGTTCCTGAAAGACTGTCATCCGAAAGCACCTGAAGCTGTCGACGGACTTGCTGTCAGGTATGCTTCGGGCAGCGATAACAATGTTACTATCGATTTCACTCTGCCGAACCGCCGCTACGACCGCTCGTCGCTGTCGGGCGCACTGAAAGTCGAGGTGTATGTCGACGGCAAGCTCTCGCAGACTCTTACCAATCTCTCTGCAGGGGCCAAATCGGCTACGAACGCCATCACTCTTTCTGACGGCAGCCATAAGGCCGTTTTCTATTGCTACGACAGCAACGGACGCAAGAGCGTAGCAGCCGAGATTTCTGTATGGGGCGGCAAAGATGTTGCCGGAAAGGTCGAGAACGTCAACGTTTCAGTGACACCGCGCGGCGATGTCGCTACACTGAGCTGGAGCGCTCCTTCGGGCAGCAAGAGCGGCGGTAACTACGATGCAGCCGGTGTCACTTATAAGATTATCCGCCGACCCGACGGCGTCACCGTTGCCGACGGTCTGACTTCGACCACGCTCACCGACACTCCGGCCCGCAAGATGCTTCTGAGCCAGTATGAAATCTACGCCGTCACCTCCGACGGAGAGAGTGATCCTTACTATACCACTCCGATGCTCATAGGCGCAGCCGTAGAACCTCCCTATCTCGAGACCTTCGATACGGCTCAGGGATTCAACACCTTCACTATTATCGACACCAATGGAGTCGGCCATAACGAAGGAGATCGCTGGATGTGGTACGGTAACAACCGCGAGGCTATCTACTGGCTCGACTCTTATTACAATGCCGCCGATGCATGGCTCATAACCCCCACTATCAACCTCAATGCCGATGATGTCTATCGCCTGTCGTTCTCGACACGCGGTTATGCTACTGGCGATTTCTTCGAGTTCACTCTCAGCGCCCATGTCGGCGACCTCCCGACCGTGGCCGGACAGAAACGCGAGATCATGCGCGTTGTCAATAAGCATTCGAAAGAATATGTCAATTATCATGGTTTCTTCACAGCTGAAAAAGGGGACTGCCGCGTAGGATTCCACCTCGTCAGCCCCGGCACCGACCATCGCGGCCTCGACAATATCCGCGTGGCATATTACGGCCCCTCGACAATTCCCGCCGCTCCCTCGGTAGTGTCGACCGGAATGACCGACGGCGCTGTCAATATCAGGGTGAAAGCTCCGTCGACCGACACAAAAGGACGGACAATCAAATCGCTGACCAATCTGCGTCTCTACCGCAGCGGTTCGTCGATGCCCATCGCCACACTGACCGACGGCGTATCGCCCGGCGCTACTGTGGTTATCAGTGATACCGAGCCTGTTTTCGGTGACAACTATTATGTCATTACCGCCACAAACGCCGACGGTCAGGGCCTCGAAGCCGAGGTGACGGTCAATACAAAGGCCCCGGCTCCGGTTGCTGTCGACGAGGTCAATGTCCGCACGACCAACAGCGGCCGCGACGTTGTCGTCAGCTGGACTTACCCCGAAGGCTATCCCTCGAAGACCGGCGAAAAGCTCGATCCGTCGGAAATAACATATAATGTTTACCGCAAGATCGACGGCAACCTTGTGGCTGTGGCCCAGAATATTCCCGACAACAGCTTTACCGACAAACTTGTGTCGGATCTCTTCCCCGGCGTTCAGCAGAAATATGTCGACTATTCAGTCGAGGCCTCGACAACAGGAGGTACGGCCGACAGAGTCGACGCGCGCGTGATCGTAGGCCGTCCTTACGAGCTGCCTATTGCCGAAAGCAATTTCTATGAGATGACAACGTCGCCCTGGCAGTCTTCTCCGGTAACGGCATGGTCGCCCGGCACTAACGGCTACGAGCCCAAAGCCACTCCCTTCACAGGCTCGTCGATGATGCGCTGTTACGGCGCCGGAAACACCCAGACATGGACTTCGCCGCGCCTGAACCTCTCGAGCCTGACAGGTCAGAAACTCACCTTCCGTATGTTCTGTCAGAACAGCGATCTTGCCGCCGGATCGACTCTCGAAATCGGTCTTATCTGCGACGAAGACGGGGTTGAGCAGCCGATGAAAATCATTTCGGAAACCTTCAGCTGCAAGGGTGCCGACGGATGGAATCTTTTTGAGGTCGATCTTTCGGGTTACAGCCGCTACAACCGCGCCTCGATTGTGTTTGTAGCCCATGCCGGCCGCAATTACATGATCTATCTCGACGATATTCAGGTAACGGGCGACCGCCTGGCCAACGACCTGACGCTGAAATCGCTCACCGGCCCGTCGCAGGTTGTGCGCGGACGCGAGAACGTCTACACGGCCGTTGTCGCCAACAACGGAACCAATGCGATGTCGGGAACGGTCAGATTCGAGTGTGACGGCGAGGTGCTTAAGAGCGAAACAGTCAATCTCGGAGTCGACGAGAGCGCATCGGTTGAGTGTGTGTGGACACCCGATCTCAACGGAGCTCTCGGAACCTCGGAGATTACAGCCACTGTCAGTGCCGACAATGATCTCAATCCCTATAACGACGCGACTACGCTTCAGATAGAATATATCTATCCAAATGTGCCTTATGTTAACGACCTGACAGCTCAGCCGACCGCTGACCGCAAGGCCGTCCGGCTCTCATGGAGCGAGGCACGGGTCTATCCGGGCGCAGTGCCTGTCAAAGACGATTTCGAGTCGTATGACGATTTCACCATATCTGATTTCGGCGAGTGGACAATGGTCGACAAAGACGGTGCGTCGACAGTCGGCGGCATGACCAACAGCGTTGCCTCATATACATGGGAGAACTGCGGCAAGCCTCAGGCATATATCGTATTCAATGCCTCGAAAGTCGGAGTGGCCGACGTCGCCGCTCCTTATTCGGGCAAGAAGTGTCTGGTGTCGTTCACTGCCGCCACTCAGAACGACGACTGGCTGATTTCGCCGCGTCTGCTCGGTATGGAACAGACGATCAGTCTTCAGGCCCGTGCGATGATGGCTTACTACACTCCCGAAACATACGAAGTGTGGGTTTCGTCGACCGGCAATGAACCCGATGACTTCACCCTGCTGAAAAGCGAATCGCTCCGCAATGACACGTGGAGCCGCAAGACCTATGATCTGCCCGACGGAACGCGCTATTTCGCTATCCGCTGCACCTCGAAAGGAATGTTCGGCCTTATGCTCGACGATATCGAATATATCCCCGCTCAGCCCGCTGTCAATCTCAACGGCTATAATGTCTACCGCAACGGCGACAACATCGCCGACTGCATAGGCGAGACCGAATATACCGATACCGATGTCGACCCGGCAGCTGACTATACCTATCATGTCAGCGCCGTCTACGACGACGGAGAATCGATTTTCTCGAACGCCGCCACGATAAACCTGTCGGCTATCGCCGCTGTCGGAGCCGAAACCGTTGCCGTGACAGCATTTGACGGCCGCATCCGCATAACGGGCGCCACCGGTCTCGTAGGAATATTCGCCATCGACGGCCGTATGCTCTACAACTTCCGCTCGTCGGGCAACGACAGCGTTGAAGTGACCCCGGGCATCTATATTGTTGCTGTCGGCGGACGCACGTTCAAGCTTATCGTTAAATAACAGCGACACAGATGAAAATCAATAGAATCGCAAGAAAACTGTCATTAGCCGCACTTCTCACGCTCCCCGTTGCGGGGGCGTGGGCCGTGCCGGCCAAGCCGGGTCTCCATCAGTATGAGCTGCCCGACGGCACGTCGATAGCGGTAAGCATTGTCGGCGATGAGTTCTTTCATTACTATCTGACCGCCGACGGTTATCCTCTCGTGGCGGAAACGTCGGGACGCCTCTGCTATGCGAAGACCGACGCCGGCGGATCGCTCGTTTCGACCGGCGTGGCCGCCAGCGATATCGCGCGGCGCACCCCTGCGGAACGTCGCCTGCTCGACACTATCGACCCTGATGCTGTGCAGACCGCTGCCAGAGCGGCCGCCAACCGCCGGATTGCAGCGCGTCGCCGGATTCCGTCGGAGATCGTCACAAACTATCCGACATCGGGAAATCCGAAAAGCATAGTGCTTCTTGTGGAGTTCCAGGATGTTAAATTCTCTATCGATAATCCTCATCAGGCCTTCGGGAATCTGGCCAATAAAGACGGCTATGATCACAATGGCGCAACCGGCAGTGTCGCCGATTATTACCGCGATAACTCAAACGGTTCGTTTGTGCCCGACTTCGAGATATTCGGCCCGGTCACTCTTCCGCAGGGCGAGCCGTACTACGGCGCGGAGTCGGCCACGGCCTACGATGTTCAGGGATGGCTGATGGCGCAGGACGGCATAAAGGCCATGCGCGAGCAGTATCCCGATGTCGACTTCTCGGAATATGACAACGACGGCGACGGTTTTGTCGACAATGTCTTTATTTTCTATGCCGGCTACGGACAGAACGAAGGAGCGGCCGGATGGACTATCTGGCCTCATTCGGCCGAATTGTGGGATATGTATGGCATAGATCTGACCTACAACGGCGTTAAGTTCAACAAGTATGCCTGCACTAACGAACTGCGCGGAACCAGCGGGAAAGAAATGACCGGAATCGGCACTTTTGTCCATGAATACAGCCATGTTCTGGGCCTTATGGATCATTATCCGACCCATCTTGCCTCGACCGACGTTTCGGCGGGGTCGTTCGACGTTATGGACAGAGGCCCCTATAACAACAACGGCAACACTCCCCCGTGCTTCAATGCTTTCGAGCGCTACACCCTCGGCTGGCTGAATCCGCGCCGCCTTTCGGGGCCCGAGAATGTTGTTCTCGAGCCGCTCGCCGAGTCTAACGTGGCCCTTCTGATAGAGACTGCCAATGAGAACGAATTTTTCATTCTCGAGAATCGCCGTCAGTCCGGCTGGGACGCCTATACCGGCGGCCACGGAATGCTGATATGGCATATTGACTACGATAAGGAGCTGTGGGACAGGAATTCGATCAACAACGAATTCGCCCATCAGCGTGTCGACCTCGTGGAGGCCGACCGTATATATGGCGAAGAAACGCGCTCGGGCGACCCGTTCCCGGGCTCGGGCAATGTCCACAGCTTCACGTCGGCGTCGACTCCGGCCATGACGACATGGGTGGGTGTCGACCCCGATATGCCGCTGACCGATATTTCAGAAGTCGACGATAATATCACCTTCCGCGTTAAGGGAGGGGGTGATGCCCTCGAGATTCCCGAGACAGAGCCGGCAACCGACATAGCGACAACCTCCTTCACCGCCAACTGGAAGCTTGTGGCCGGAATCGGAAGCTACGAGCTTGCTGTCAGCGAAGGATTGTCGAAAGTGCCTTTCCTGACTGTCAAAGTCGAAGGCAAGACATCATATAAGGTTGAGAACCTCAAACCCGCGACTGACTATAACTATGTTGTCCGTTCATGCGACGGCGACCGTATCTCCTACGATTCCGAACCTATGACAGTCAGGACTCTCGACCCGACGATCGATATGCTGCGTCCGACTGCGCTCGCGCCAACCGATGTGACAGAGAGTGGATTCACAGCCCGCTGGGAGGCTCTTGAAGGAGCTTCGGGCTATAAGGTCAGCGTCTATGCTAAAGAGATAATCGATCCGATGACCGATGTGGTCGACTTCTCGGACGGACTCGACCTGCCTGAAGGCTGGGCCACAAGCTGTGGCTCTACCGGCAATCTCGCGAACTATTACGGTGAGGCCGCTCCGTCGTTGCGCATGATGGCCGACGGAGACCGCATATCGACGCCGGAGTATCCCGGACTGATCAATTCGCTGTCGTTCTGGTATCGCGGCAATTCGACCGACGAGAATGCCTCGATCAGCGTCGAGTCGATGGTCGACGGAGCCTGGCAGACTGTCCACACCGTCAGCCCCGTTGTCAGAACCGAAGGCACTGTCGTCACAATCGGCGGCAGCGGCGACGACGCACTTATGCCTTCAGAAACTACGCGGTTGCGCATCGTGTTTCATCGCGGAGGTTCCGGCTCGCTGTATATCGACGATATTATTGTCAGACACGACGGCTCTTTTAACCCTGTTTATGCCGAAGGCTGGAACGGCCGCGACTGCGGTCAGGTTCTGTCGGCGGCTGTCGACGGGCTTTCAGGTCATACCCAGTATTTCTACACAGTGACCGCATACGGCGACGGAGGCCTGACCAGTCTTGTCTCAGATGAAGTTGCGGTCTATACCGAGCGCGCCGGCATTGCCGGCGTCGGCGACGGAGTTACGGCCACGTTCGACGTTTACTCGATAATGGGAGTCTGCGTCATGCGCGGGGCTACCGAAGCCGACATCGCGACACTGCCTGCCGGAATCTACTTCTCACGACACCGAAAGTTCGTTGTCAGATAAAACATGAAACGGGGAGGCGGTCAGCCTCCCCGTTTCTGTTGTCAGATATTTATAGGTAAAACAGTAAGTATTTGTGCATTTTATGTAGGGCTGCACCATGGTGCAGCCGTCATAGCGACTGCTGACAACTAAATTGGCCGGATGCTCCATGGAGCATCCCTACATGTCGGA
>DBGBEM010000323.1:0-1624 GCA_048477235.1 Muribaculaceae bacterium
GATAGCGCAAAGTTACAAAAAAATCCCCAAACGGCCCAATGTCGCGCCTGCGCTACGCCGCAAAAGCCCTCTTTGTCAACAAAAATTAACAAACAATAACTATCTTTAACCATAAAATGTGCCTGCATGGGCGGATTTGTCGGTATGGGGGATTTGTCGTAACTTTGCGCGAAATTGTGTAGCTACATGAAACGTATTGCTGTGGCCGGAAGCACCGGCTCGATAGGAACACAGGCGCTCGACATCATAGCGCGTCGTCCCGACCTCTTCGAGGCACGGGTTCTCGCAGCCGGCAGCCAGGTCGACAAGCTCATCGCCCAGGCCCTCAGGTTCCGTCCGGCCCTCGCCGTCATTGCCGACGAAAGCAAATACGCAAGATTGCGCGAAGCCCTCGAACCCGAAGGAATCGCCACTGCATGCGGCCCGGCGGCTCTCGCCGAAGCCTGCACACGCGACGATGTCGACACCGTTCTGACCGCCACAGTCGGCTACAGCGGCCTTGAGCCGACTCTGCGCGCCATCGACGCCGGCAAAGACATAGCGCTGGCCAACAAGGAGACTCTCGTAGTCGCCGGAGAACTCGTAATGAAGCGGGCAGCCGCCTCGGCAACACGCATCTACCCCGTCGACTCAGAGCATTCGGCCATCTACCAGTGTCTGCGCGGCGAGCAGCCCGAAAACGTCGAACGACTCATAATAACAGCGTCGGGAGGGCCGTTCCGCTCGCTTTCAGAGCACGAGCTCGAGAAGGTCACCGTAGAACAGGCGCTTCAGCATCCGAGCTGGAGCATGGGCGCGAAAATCACCGTCGACTCTGCCACCATGCTCAACAAGGCATTCGAGATAATCGAAGCAAGATGGCTTTTCGACATCCCGGCCGACAGAATAACGCCGGTTGTCCACCCCCAGTCGATAGTCCATTCGATGGTAGAATTTGTCGACGGCAGCATCAAGGCTCAGCTCGGCGTTCCCGATATGCGGCTGCCGATCAGCTACGCGCTCGGCGAGACAAAGCGCCTCGCCTCGGCCGACTACCGCCTGCGGCTCGCCGACATAGCATCGCTGTCGTTCGAGAAGCCCGACTACGGGCGTTTCCCCTGCCTCGGCCTCGCCGCCGAGTCGTTCCGCCGCGGGGGGAATGCCGCCTGCGTCATCAACGCCGCCAATGAAATTGCCAACGAGGCTTTCCGTCGGGGCCGCATCGGATTCACCGACATCTACCGCGTCATAGAGGCCACGCTCGACAGTGTCGACCACACCGACAGCCCGACCTACGACGACTTCGTGGCCTCGAACAGCGCCGCACGCCGCACGGCCGCGGAATTTATCGCCTCAAAACTCTAACACTACCCCCCCGCTTTATCTGAATGGAATCATTTCTCATCAAAGCTCTCCAACTGATTGTTTCACTGGCTCTGCTGGTTTTCATCCACGAACTGGGCCACTATACCTTCGCACGCATTTTCGGCATCAAGGTCGAAAAATTCTATCTCTTCTTCAATCCCGGATTCTCACTCTGGAAATGGAAACCTAAGAAATCGAAAATCGAGACCGACAAGCAGGGCAACGAAAAGATGACCTGGCGCGACACCGAATACGGCATCGGCTGGCTGCCGCTGGGCGG
>DBGBEM010000324.1:0-3652 GCA_048477235.1 Muribaculaceae bacterium
CCGTCAAGGGACGCGGCAACTCAACATGGTGGATGCCGAAGAAACCGATGCGCCTCAAATTCGCCAAGAAGACAGGTCTGGCAGGCATGAAAAAGGCCAAGAGCTACGTGCTGCTGGCAAACTATATCGATCCGTCGCTGATGCGCAACGCCGTGGCCATGTGGCTCGCCCGCGAGCTGGGAATAGCCTGGGCTAACCATATCGTGCCCTGCGAAGTGACCTTCAACGGAAACAACCTCGGCGCATTCATGCTGACCGAGAAGATCGGCATCGGAGGCGCCAGCGTCGACATCGAAGAAACCGAAGGTGTATTGCTCGAACTCAGCGACGAGTTCGACGAGAAATATAAATTCCGGTCGGCCACCTACAATCTGCCGGTGATGGTCAAAGATCCCGATTTCGACGAACTCGCCGAAGATGATCCTTCGTGGGGAACGCCCGAAGCGAAGCTCGCCCAGTGGCAGGAAGACTATAACCGCGCCGAACGGCTCGTCGGCGACGGACGCGGCTTCGAGGCGTTCGACCTCGACAGCTTCGTCGACTATCTGCTCCTTTATAATATCGTCCTTAACAGCGAGATTGGCCATCCGAAAAGTCTCTACCTCCATAAGGAGCGGCTTGGCGACGACTGCCTCTGGAAATTCGGCCCGGCATGGGACTTCGACGCCTCGTTCAACCTCATGGAAGGAACGGGCGACGGCTACAGACTGCGTCCCCACGACGGCACAATCTGGCTCAACGCAATGTTCGAAAAGCTCGTCGCTACGCCCGGATTCATCGAGCTTTACAAGGAGCGCTTCGCCCGGTTCGAGACCGACATCTATCCGCGCCTGCTCGACTTTGTCGACGAATATGCGCGGCTCGTGCGCCCCTCGGCCGAAGTCAACGGCTCGCTCTGGAGGGCCGGCGACGAGATGGGATGGTGCAAGGCCGTCAGCTCGCATGGCCACGACATCCACGCCTCGGCTCTGCGCCAATGGATCGTCAACCGCGTCGCCCACCTCTCGGCTCTCGCCGACGCCGGCCGCATCCGCTGACCCGCCCACAAAACCTCCCGGCATATCGGAATCGACGTTACCGATAGAGAGTAGTCAGGGCTGTTATAGGTAAAACAGTAAGTATTTGTGCATTTTATGTAGGGGGGGTGTTGCAGAACTCTCTGGCATATCAGACCCGGTGTTTCCGACAAAGAGTAGCCGCGTGCCTTTGGCACGCTTCAAACGCCTGACACCAAACACGTTATACCGCAATGCCTTAGAGGCGTGCCAAAGGCACGCGGCCACATTCAGGGCGGAAAATCATACAAAACCGAAGTTCTGCAACACCCCCCGTCATAGCGACTGCTGACAACTAAATTGGCCGGATGCTCCATGAAGCATCCCTACATGTCGGAATGCATATTTACTTTGTGTGTGAACTATAATATGATTTTCGGCCTGAATGTAGCTGCGTGCCTTTGGCTACAGTACTGACATTTTTGCAGAATAACCACATCAAACAGCATATTCGCGTCAAGCGCCGTGAGGCGCGATAGCCAAGGCACGCGACCTGCGCTGTCGCGTTTCGCGGCGGCGCGCACTGCCGTGGCTTGCCGCGAATTTGTGGGGGACCGGTGGTTGCCGGGGGTGTTGCAGAACTCTCTGGCATATCACACCCGGTGTTTCCGACAAAGAGTAGCCGCGTGCCTTTGGCACGCCTCAAAATACTGACAATAAGCCTGTTATGTCGCGTCGCCTTGGAGGCGTGCCAAAGGCACGCGGCCACACTAAGGGCGGAAAATCTTTTAAAACTGGAGTTCTGCAACACCCCCGGTTGTAGAGATTTCGCGCGTCCCGCGCTTGTCAACAGAATCAGAAATGATCTGCTATTCGGGGTTTTGAGATATACAGATGGCGAACGGTCACAATTCTGAACCAGCCGAAAGGCCGATTCTCTTTGTTTCAGTCGAGAAAATGTTAAAATCTTGGTTTATAAGCGCCAAATGCTTAATTTTGCAATCTGTCTGCAAAATTAAGCCTCTCACAAAAGAAATTTCAACTTTTGCCACCATGATTTTAGACTTTACCATCTCTAACTTCCGCTCTATAAAAGAGCCGGTGACACTCTCGTTCGAAGCTACTCCCTCGACACATCTTGAGGAATACTTCGTGGCGACTATCGATAAATACCGCATATTGAAAATCGCCACCATACTCGGCCCGAACGCCTCCGGCAAAAGCAATGTCCTCAGAGCATTCGCCATGTTCCCTCAGCTTATCCTCTCCCCTCTAGAGAACAAGACGAACACAATACCCTATACCAGATTCGCCCTCGACCCCGAGAGCGCCGGGAAGCCTTCGGAGATGATAATCAATTTCCTGTGTGACAATAAAAAATATCGCTACGAAGTTCATTTCAGCCCCGAAGCGGTCACCTATGAGCTTCTCGACGCCCACCCCTTCGGCGAGCTGAGATCCCACCGGGTCTTCGAGAGAACGCTTGATCCCGAAAGCATGGTGTCATCCATAAAATGGGGAAGCAAATACCCTAACACAGCTAAAGGCAGAGACCTACTTGTCAACCTGCTCCCGAACCGGACTGTCTTCGGCTCATTCCAGAAAAGCAATATCGACATACCATGGATGAAAGCCATAATCGACTGGGCGCAATCCTACATCCTACCTATCGTAAAGACATCTGAACAGCACCTCGCCGAATATACCTCAAAGCAGATCGACCGCGAAGCCATCAGCAAAGAGCAGGTAACCGAACTGATGCGCCGCGCCGACGTCGGCGTTTCCGGTCTGGTAATCGAAAAAAGAGCCAAACCCCTGCCTCCCAGACTCGTCGACCTGATACTCAACGACACTGAGGCCCCCGCCGAACTCAAAGCGACGCTGCGCGAAGACCCCACATCCAAGTCACTTACCGTCAAGATGGCCCACACAGGTCCGGGCGGAGACGTTCTGTTTGACTTCAATGAGGAATCGAACGGCACCAAGCGGTTCTACGAACTATCGAGCATTCTCATCAAACTTACTACCCAATCCCATTTTGTCACCATTGACGAGCTTGAAAGCAAGATGCACCCCGACCTCTACCAGCATTTCCTGACAACCTACCTTTCCAACGCAGGCAACTCGCAGATGATATTCACTACCCATATACGCGAATTCCTCAACGACAAAGACTCTTTCAGAGATGACTGCGTATGGTTCACCGAGAAAAATGACTCGGGCGCCACCGAGCTTTACTCGCTGGCCGACTTCGGCAGCGACATCCTGCGCGACTCTACCAATCGCTATAAAGCCTACCGATCCGGACGTCTGGGAGCTATTCCACGTCTGGGAGCAACCTATATAAACCGTTCTGATAACACGAAATAGCCATGGCCCGAATTTTAAGAAAACGCAGGTCGCCGGCGGCAATCGCTATCATCGTAGACGGTAAAGATGAAAAATGGTATATCGAAAAGGTCAGGCAGCTCTATCCTTGTGACAAGATCAGGAAAATCAAGATTGAGCCTAATCTGCCTTCCGCAAAGAAAATCAACGAACTCTTCGCCCTTGCCAAAGAAAAAATCGAAGCCCACTACAACCGTGTCATTCTATTCATTGATCTTGATTTTCCTGATCTTGTCACAAGGATAGAGCTGCCTGACCTTTTCGATATA
>DBGBEM010000325.1:0-1104 GCA_048477235.1 Muribaculaceae bacterium
AGGTCATCGCGTAATCCTTGAGCAGGTCGCCCAGGGCCTTACCGGTCAGGTTGACAGCAGCCTCGTAATCGGCGGCCTTGTCCTTGTTCAGCTCGTTGGCGGACTTGAGGGTCACAAGGGTGATCTTCGCGTTGTCGGCGAGGGTGTAGCCCTTATTGGTGCCGCTCTGGTTCAGGGTCAGGGCGCCATCGGTGTAGGTCAGCGTGGACTTCGGGTTGCTGGTGCCGGCAATGTACTTGCCGCCTTCGGTGACTTCAGAAACACTGGTGATCTCATCGTCGCCGTTCACGCGGGTCTTGTTGTACACCTTGTAGATATCGCCGGAGCCATTGCTCTGAGCATCGAACTTGACGATCTGGGACTGGCCGTTCTCGTCGAGGACCTTGTAGGTGAAGTAGACCTTGTTGTCGGTGGTCTTATACTGGCCGTCGTACTTGATGTAGTAGACCATCGTGCTGTCCTCGTTGCCGGAGACGGAAACGCGGCCGGTCGTGGAAACGAAGACATAGGAGGCGTAGTCAGAAGCGCCCTTGGCGAGGTAGGTCGCCTTCACCGTCGCGGTGGATGCCAGCAGCTCGATGTCGGGCAGGTTCTTCACGCCGGTGAACACGCTCACGCTGTCGCCGTCGTCAACAATGACGATGGTGCTGTCATTCGCAAGGATATCAAGGCCCTTCATGAACTTGACCTTGTTGTTGAACATGACGCGGTTGTCAGCGTTAGCCGCAGTGGAGTAGTCGGAAGAATCATAGTCCTTCGAGTTCTTCTCGGTGTACTTCGCCTCGACATTATACAGGCTGTACTCGTTGGCGCTGTTCTTGCTATAAGTGTACCAACCAGCGTTCTCGGTGCCGGTACTGCCCTTGATGGTAGCAGTGTTGCTGGTCATGGCGCCGCCGACGTAGGCTTCCTTCACGGTGATGTCGGCAGTGGTGCCGTCGGTGAAGTAAGCGGAAGCAACGACCTTGCCCTTGCTCAGGCCGGAGGGCTGAGCAAACTCGGAGACGTAGACGTAGTTGGAAGCGACCACGGCCTCGTCAACGGCGATGATGTAGCCGTACTTATCGAGGACAACGCGGGCGTTCTGACCGACGGTGTAGGTGG
>DBGBEM010000326.1:0-10143 GCA_048477235.1 Muribaculaceae bacterium
GGTTCTACACCTCGGGCACGAAGCTCATGGACTCGAACGGCAAAGAATTCATAATGCGCGGCTGTAATTATTCCTACGCGTGGCAGACCGGCCACGAGTCGACGGTCATTCCCGCAGCCAAGCGAATCGGCTGCAACACCATACGCATACAGCTGTCGACAGGCAAGCGCTGGTCGCGCACGTCGCGCGCCATGCTTGAGCGCCTAATCCGTCTCTGTGAGGAAAACAAGCTCGTCGCCGTGTTCAACACCCACGACGAGACCGGCTCGATGAGCTATTCCGACCTCGAAAGCGCCTGCGACTTCTGGATCAGCGTCAAGGATGTTCTCAACGCCCACCGCAAGACAGTCATCGTCAATATCTCCAACGAATGGTGCGGCGAATGGAATTCGACGGTCTGGGCCGAGGGCTATCTGAAGGCTATCCCTAAGCTGCGCGATGCGGGAATAAAGAATACTCTCATCGTCGACTGCGCCGGCTATGGCCAGTATCCGAAGAGCCTGTCGGACCGCGGCAAAGAGGTTGCCCGTGCCGACAAACTGAACAATATCATGTTCTCGATCCACATGTATCAGGACGCGGGCAAGAACGAGTCGACCGTGAAGAGCAATATCGATAAGGGTCTGAATGTCGGTGTGCCACTGCTCATCGGCGAGTTCGCCTATCGCCATCAGGGGCACGACATTGCCTGGCAGACTATTCTCGACTATACGAAAGAGAAGAATGTCGGCTACCTCGTGTGGTCGTGGACAGGCAACTCGTCTGACGTCGCCGAGTGTGATATGTTCTCGGGTTACGACGATTCGAACTACAAGACTAACGGCACAAATACCGTCAAAGGACGCAACGGAATCAAGGCGACTTCGAAGGAATGCAGCTACTACAGCGACGGTGACAATCCCCAGCAGCCTGATCAGCCCGACGAGCCTGACCAGCCCGATCAGCCGGGCGTCACAGAGACGACCGAGCTGCTCTGGAGCGGCAGTGTCGACATGGGTTCGTGGAGCGGTATGCTCGAATACAAGCCCGACAATTCGCAGTGGAAAGAGAATGTGATGCGTAAGCTGAAAGCAGGCTCTAAGCTTATCTTCACTTATAAGAATGTGTCGAACTCGTCGTCGGCTCCCGGACAGATTCAGCTCGCCACCTACGCCCTCGACAGTTCGTGGGGCTGGACGCAGCTCGTCGACTACGCCGACATCAGCGGCTCGACCTACACCTACACGCTGACCGGCAAGACAATCGTCGAATATACCGATGTCGACATGCTGTCGCAGCGCGGCTTCGCCGTCAAGGGGCAGAACGCTACGCTCGTGAAGGTCGAGGCCCGCGTCAAGGGCGCGTCGCAGAATTCTATCGGGGAAGTCGGCGATGATGAAGACGCTCCGGTAGAGATCTATACCCTTCAGGGAGTCCGCGTCGGCGAGATGACGCCCGGCCAGGTCTATATCGTTCGCCGCGGTTCGAAGGTGACGAAAGTTATAGGTTAGAGAATTTAAGGTTTTTAAGGTCTTTAAGGTCTGTAGGGGCCTTAAAGACTATTTTGTTAAAAAAGTGTCAGATAATGTTTAAATTGTTGTAGCGCTGGCAGTTGAAAAAGGTTTATTTTGCCGAAAATTTCTTACCTGTTTATTACTATCTAATAATTCCGATGAAAAAAATCCTTAGTTTCTTGCTGTTGCTTGTTATGTGGTTCTCCACGGGGGCTAATGCCGCCGAGGGGTTCTATGTATCGGGCACAAAGCTGATGGACTGCAATGGAAATGAGTTCATCATGCGCGGAGTCAATTACTCCTATGCCTGGCAGCGCGGCCACGAATCAACGGTGATTCCCGCTGCCAAGCGAATCGGATGCAATGTCATCCGAATCCAGCTCTCTACCGGTAAAAACTGGCAGAAGTGCGATCGCTCGGATGTTGAGCGTCTTATCAAACTCTGTGAGGACAACAAGCTTATCGCGATCTTCAACACCCACGACGAGACCGGCTCGATGAGTTATTCCGACCTCGAAAACGCGTGCGACTACTGGCTCGGCCTGAAAGACCTGCTCAATGCCCACCGCAAGACCGTTCTGGTCAACATCTCCAACGAATGGTGCGGCGACTGGAACTCAGCTTTCTGGGCCGAGAGCTATATGAAGGCCATTCCCAAGCTGCGCGACGGCGGACTGAAGAACACTCTTATCGTCGACTGCGCCGGCTACGGGCAGTATCCGAAGAGCGTCTTCGACCGCGGCAACGACGTTGCCAAGGCCGACACGCAGAGCAACGTGCTTTTCTCGATGCACATGTATGACGAGGCCGGAAAGAGCGACGCCATCGTCAAAGACAATATCGACAAGGCGCTTGCTACCGGCCTTCCGATGATTATCGGCGAGTTCAGCTATAAACACAAGGGCAACAGCGTTGCCTGGCAGACGATTCTCGACTATTCGAAAGAGAAGAATATCGGCTGGCTCGGATGGTCGTGGACAGGCAACTCGTCGGAGGTCGCTGATTGCGATATGTTCGGCGGCTACGACGATTCGAACTACAAGACAAACGGCACCAACATCGTAAAAGGCACCAACGGAATCAAGCAGACTTCGAAAGAGTGTGCCTACTATTCCTCCGGAACCTCTGAGCCCTCCGACCCCTCCGGCAATGGCGGCGCTGCGACCCTCTGGGAAGGCAGTTTCGCAATGGGCAACTGGAGCGGCATGATGGAATATAAGAATGTCGACGAAAACGACCAGTGGAAGGCCGACGCTATGTCGGGTCTCGAAGCGGGTGACAAACTCGTGTTCAGCTATAGCGATGTCGAAAGCGGCGCTCAGATTCAGCTCGCCACATTCGCCGGAGCTAATTGGGATTGGACAGAAATAGTTCCCTATGCCGATATCATAGGGGGCCAGTATGTCTACACTGTTACCGATGACGATGTCGAGATGCTTTCCGAGCATGGCTTTGCTGTCAAGGGGCAGAAAGCCACGCTCGTGAAGGTTGAGCTCGTAACCACGGGAGAGGGAGGCGACACTCCTGTCGATCCCGACGACCCCGATGATCCCGATGATCCCGACCAGCCCGATCCTGATGCTCTGTGGAACGGTAGTGCCGACCTCGGCTCGTGGAGCGGCATGATGGAATATAAGAATGTCGAAGAGAACGACCAGTGGAAAGCCGACGTCATGGAAAGCCTCAAAGCCGGCGACAAGCTCGTGTTCACCTTCAAGGATGCTCAGGCTGACGCTCAGATGCAGCTCGTCACTTTCGGCCTCGACGAAGCCTGGACATGGACTCCGCTTTTCGACTATGAGAATCTGTCGGGCGACACCTACACCTATGTCATCACCGACGAATATCTCGACAATATCAAGACGCGCGGTTTCGCCGTCAAGGGTCAGAACGCAACGCTCGTCAGAGTTGACGCGGTAGTTATCCCCGGCGGCGACACTCCCGATCCCGATGATCCCGATGATCCCGAAGACGGTATCGACAGCGTGACTATCGACTTCAGCGCTCCCGTTGAGATTTACACTCTCGAAGGATGTCGCGTACGGCAGCCGGAGCACGGAACAGTCTATATTGTCCGTCAGGGCGGCAAGATTGCAAAGATCCTCTATTGATGCAATAATAAAGGTTAATGGCAGATAGGGCGGATCTCGCCGACCCGCCCTATCTGCCATTTGTGTAAAGAAAAACCATAGGGCACGGCAGGCTGCCCTACGCTCGCATGATAATGTCGCTTTGTCAAAATAGTATCATGTTTTGTTTAAATAGTAGTAGCCTGCCGCTCCTTTTATCTGTTACTTTGCATCCGAAACACAGACCGTTCCCTTTAACTGATAACTACTTTTAAAGTCTTCCGTGAAAAGCTGCTCAGAACAGTGTTTTGTGCTTCCGGACTATTCTTCCGTAAAGTTCTGAGTCTTACCGAAATGATTTTCTTTTTACTTAAAATAAAGCTTATCCTCAAATGAAAAAACTGATTACGCTAATGGCGTTCGGCATGGTGTGCGCTTCAATGGGCGCTACCGTCGTGCAGGTGACTGATGCCAATAAAAAGGTATCGGGCCCCTATACGTATGTCGCAGTGCCCAATTTCAACAATCTTGTTCTTGAATACCGCCACACGTTCAAACCGGAAGGGAGTTTTACAAAAGCCTATATGGCTTATATCGATGAAAACGGCAATGAGCTGAGAAGCTTCGACATTGTCGGCAAAGAGAAAGACGAAAATGGCGCTTATAAGCTCGCCTATACCGATATGGCGCGACTTGCTAACGGCTACCGTTTCGCTTTCTTCGATGAGAATCTCGAGAAGTCATCTGTAACTTCGACCCTCAAAGACGGCCTTTCCGAAACGGTCAACTGGAGCAATGCTGATGAACGCCTGAATCTCACCACTTATCTTACGGGTAAGACTCTTAAAGTGGGAGATGTTATTGTTATCCATTGCTCTAACACGAGCAACAATCATGCTCAGCTCTACTGGAACGACGGAAGCGAGACGAAGTATGGCAACTCGGCTGATTCGGAGCTCAATCATGGTTGGGGCAGTGGTTCGTATGGAGGTGCAAAAGACGCGCAGTTTGCCAACGCCGACGGTACCTACGACTTCGTTCTGACTTCGGCCATGGCAAGTGCTATCAACGAGCGTGTCGCTGCCGGAAAAGCGGTTTATTTCACCGGTGAGAATAATATTGTCGCCTCGAAAGTTGATCTGAACGTAGTCACCTATGTCGGCGAGACAAATGTCACTTCTTACGACCTGACGCGCACTGAAGATAAGGTATCGGTGTTCTCGGAGCTTCCCGAGATTCCGACTACAACTCATGTAACCGTGACTGTAGCCGAAAGCCTCGATAATGGCGTCAACTGGAACAACGGCGAATCGGGCGGTTTCGGCCTGAAACAGTATCTCGGCGACAGAACCTTCAAAATGGGAGATATAATCACCGTCTATTGCTCGGGCACAAGCGAAAAGCATGCACAGCTCTGGTGGAAAGATGGCGACAGTGAGATAAAATATGGTAACTCGGCCGATTCGAACCTTAACACCGCTGATTGGGAGGGTGATGGTTCCTTTGGCGCTGCAAGAGACTGTCAGCTCGCCAACGAAGACGGCTCATACGACTTCGTGCTGACCGCCGAGATGGCCGCAGCCATGGATGATCGTTTCAAAGCAGGAAATGAGGTTTATTTCAACGGCGAAGACGGCATTAAAGTGAATAAGATCACCTATTCTGAAGAGAAAGCACTCGCGAACGTTCCCGAATGGCACCTGCTTACCCTCTGGACTCCTGCCAGCGACGAGCTCGTTCCGATGACAGGTTTCGAAGCCGGTATCTGGGGCTTCGCCGGAAAGAACAAAGAGTTTGACGATTTTCAGGCCTGGGGCAACAAAGAGGGTAACAACTTCCACTCCATCAAGCAGGTTGAGGAATATTTCGCCGAGAACCCCGATGGATGGTTCTGCGATCAGCGTTCGCCTGAATACTGGAGCGTCATTGTTTCGCGCTTCGAAGCCGAACTCGGCGACTGGGTGGTCATCGCCATTGATCCCGACGAAGGGACTGAGGTTAAGGGCGAAAATATCGACGTTACCAGGCAGTGTATGTTCCAGCTCTGGAATCTCGAGACGAAAGACGGGGAACTCGTCGAGAATATCTACAAGCTTGACCCCGAATCTGATTATCCCGAAATCGACGTGCTGAGCAACTGGCGCTACAACGATGAATATAAGTATATCTATATCAAGCTCGACAACGAGGCCAAGGTCAACGCCGCCAAGAACGGCCTCCGCTTCAAAGGCACGAACTTCACTATCCACCGCGTCGGCTGGATCCACAAGACTACCGACAAGATTGTAGAATATACCGATGTCGAGTCGCGCTACCACATCCATGTGCTTCCCGAAGCCTTTCAGAAACACAGCCAGTGGAACCTCGTCAACTTCACGGCCGACGAGTGTCGCCCGAGCAAGAGCAGCACTACCGATCACGATGGCGGAAGCGGTGCCCACAAGTTCGCCGAAACGATCAATCTCAACTTCGAGACCGCCAGGAACCACGGCTATAAAGATGTCAAAGTGGAGTTCTATACATACCTTCCCAACGGAACGGAAACTCCCTCTGATTTCCCGATTGCCAATTTCATCGGCGCCGAGCAGGCCGGCATGGAAATGCCCGAGATAAAGATTGACGGTAAAGATGTCGAGGCATTCCCCGCCGATGGCTACAAGCCCGTCGACTTCAGCACCGATAGCTACGATCAGTCGCACTACGTTATGACAGTGGCCGGTTATGAGACCTACGAATGTAACCGCCACGGTGGCGACGCTTCCCACGCCGTTTCGGCAACATGGTATAAGCCGCTTAGCAACCTCGTCAGGAGTCTCGAGACCTACGGACTCTATGCCCGCGTTATTCTGACAAAACAGGTTGAGGTCACTCCGGCTATGCGCCGCGCTCCGATGGCCATAAAGGACGATGTCACCAACCTCGACTTCGAGCCGCTCACGGGCGACCTTAAGGACGATTATATCCTCTATGCTCTGCCTGATGTCGGTGAAGGAAAGAAGCTGACCCCCGTGCTCTACTATAACCGCGTCGGCATCGCCAACAACGCCGGCATCAAGACAACGACCGGCCTCGAGACCATCGGCGACGACACCGATGCTCCCGTCGAGATCTACAATCTTCAGGGCATCCGCGTGTCGGAAATGACTCCCGGCCGGATCTATATAGTCCGTCAGGGCTCAAAGGTTGAAAAAATCGCTCGCTGACACATATTATTTAACCGCAGTGAAATCGGTCCGGCAATCCCCCGGACCGATTTTTTCTATTTCTAAACTATCGTCAGGCTCGAGGTGTTTTAATAAATATTAAACGTTTCGCTGTCATGAAAATCGTAACGGGAAAGGCGCCTATGTCGCTGTTCACCCTTGTGGCTATACTGTCGCTGTCGCTCGTGGTCAATCTGCCCGGGCTGGCGATATCGCCGATGCTCGGCTCTCTTTCGAAGATTTTTCCCGGCACAGGCTCGCTCGAGCAGCAGTTGCTGACGATGTTGCCCAATCTGCTGATCATACCGTGTCTGCTTCTGTCGGGATGGCTCGCACGACGCAAACATAAGATTGGCTATGTCGTTGCGTCGCTGGTGCTGTTCACGGCCTGCGGAGCAGGGTATATGTTCGCTGCTTCGATGGCGCAGCTGATCGTTGTAAGCTGTCTGCTCGGCATAGCCGCCGGCATTCTCATACCGTTCTCGACCGGATTACTGGCCGACACGTTCGCCGGCCGTTACCGTATGCGACAGATGGGCTTGCAGTCGGGTATCTCGAACCTGTCGGTAGTTGTGGCTACGTTTGCCGTCGGCTTCCTGTCGCGCGGCGGCAACTGGCATCTCCCCTTCATAGTCTATCTGATGCCGATTATCCCTCTCGCCCTGTCGGCGGGGCTGCGCGGCATCCCGGCCGCCGACTATGCTGTTCCTGCCGCTCCGGCGTCCACACCGGCGCCCCACGGCAGCATAATCGTTCCCCGGATGCTCGGAATAGCGGCTGCCTATTTCTTCACGACCTACGCGACGGTCATCATAACCTATTTCTGTCCGTTCCTTGTCGAGAAGGAGCACTGGTCGTCGGAAATCACCGGCACTGTCACCTCGATTTATTTCCTGTTCATATTCCTGCCGGGATTCGTTCTGCCTCAGATTCTGAAAGCGACGCGCGGCATGACCATCGTGGCGGCCGCGGTGATGATAACGGCCGGTCTCGCCCTGTTCTCGTTTGTCCACGCCGAATGGGCCATGATGGCCGGCGCTGCCCTCATGGGGGCGGGCTACGGCATCCACCAGCCTATAATCTACAATAAAGCTCCCGAGGCTGTCACTGATCCGTCGATGAACACGATGAGTCTGTCGCTGGTGCTCGTGGCCAACTATGCCGCTATATCTGCGGCCCCGCTGATTGTCGACTCACTGCGGAGCCTCTTAGGTGCGGGCGGCGTAACGGGATTCGCCTTCCTGCTGAATTTCGCTATGTCGATAGTGTTTCTCGCCATCGCTGTTCTGCGCCGGAAGCACTTCTCGTTCAGCTGCTGAACGCTGTCGTCCGAGCCTTCCCGCACACTTTTCTGATAGAATCGCAATAGATTCGCCGCTCTTTCAGCCCCGGACAGGCGCATGAATCGCGGTTTTTCCTTAAATTTGCGCGCAAAACCGTTACAGTCGGCTTATGCGCTTTCTACAGCTATTGATTTTATCGACAATTCTCCTGTCGGCGACATTCACGGGATGTCGCCGCCCGCGCCACGATTCTGTTCCCGCTGTCGAGTATGAAGATGGCCTGACTCGTCAGGCGTGGTCGATGCTCGATACCGGCGCGCCCTTCGATGAGGCCTTTGCGGTTCAGGAAGAGGCTGTCAGACTCGTCCGCGAAGGAAAGAGCCGCGAGAATCCGGTTGCGGCGCTCGAGCAGATGGCCTATTTCCTCTTTTCGGAAGGGCGTCTCGAAGAAGCGTTCATATATTTCAACGAAGCCGAGGATTCGCTTGCGAACCATCCTGAACTCGCCGCCTCGGAGAGCGCGGTCATGCTCTTCGGCGATCTGAGCCAGTTTTATGAACGGCTCGGAATGAAGAGAAAAGCCATCGTATACAGCGACTCCGCCATGTCGGCAAGCCGTCGGCTCGGCGGTATGCTAATGCCGGATCTCTGGCGGTTCCGCACGCAGATATTCGCCAACAGCAGCCGCCCCGGCGAAGCATTCGCCTGTCTCGACAGTGCGAACAGTTCGATCCGCCGCTACAGCGCGCCCGAAGATACGGCCTTCATGCTTGCCATGATCGGGTGTGAGCGTGCCAATCTGATACTGTCGCTCAACCCTTCAGTCGATTCTTTAGCGCTCGCCGCGTCTCTTCTCGCCCATGGCAGTCAGATTTACGGCGACCGCGATTTCACCGCTTATCTGGGGCCTCTGGGCTATACTCTCTGGCGTCAGGGGCGCAGGCAGGAAGGTATAGAGATGATGGAAACGGTTGTCGGACGGCTGCGCGACAGCGGCGACCTCGAAATGCTCTATATGGAGATGCGCCGTCTGCTTGAGGTTTACACAGCCGGGAAGATGTATGACAAAGTCAGTTCTCTTTATAAAGAATATACGCTGCTCGGCGACTCTATGACCCGCGCCCGTCATAATCTCGACCTTGTGACCGCAAAAGTGCGCTCTGATGTCGCCGCCAAACATAGGGAGAACCTCATGCTCCGCGAAAAGCTGCAGGCCCAGAGCCGTCAGAAGACGGGCGCCGTCGTCGCATTCATAGTTGTTGCCCTGGCGGCAGTGGCCGTTCTTATTGTAATGCGCCGTCGCGCCCGCAAGATCAGGATGAGCCGCGACGCCGAGCGCGCCCGCCGCGAATCGGCCGAAGCCGGCATCAGTGCCGTCCTCGACGAGCGCAATTCCGCGCTTGAGCGCATAGAAGCCATCAGAAACGAGATGACCGGCGGCAGCATTGACGCCGACATTCTCCATTGTCCGCAGGGACTTGAAAATAATCTCGGGCCGTTCAGGAGAACCTTTCTTGCCGTATATCCGCGTTTTGTCGACGACTTGCGCCGCGATTACCCTTCGCTTACCGACACCGATATGGTGTTCTGTATGCTGATTTTCCTCCAGCACAGCACACAGGAAATATCCGCCAGCCTGAACATTTCGCGCGCGAGCGTCAACAGTGCTCGCTACCGGCTGCGCTCCAAGCTTCGCCTCGCCAAAGAAGAGAGCCTCGACCAATTCCTCCAGTCCCGTCCGGGATAACCCCGCCTCTCCCCGAAAGAATCAGTACAATTACGACACAGCCTCACGAAAAGAGGAATGGCTGAAGCGCAGAAAGTGCTATTAGTCAAAAAAATCGCCGGACGGTTCTCACGAGACCGTCCGGTAAGCATTTATTCATAGGAGGCATACAATCCAATCATAAACACTATTGCATCCATTCCAAAAGCATTTCCACAAATCTTTAAGCCATAAATCAGCAGACCATCCACGTAACGCAACAGCGATTTGGTGATTTTCTTCATCAAGTCGCTGATTTTCTTTAGGAAATATTTGGCAATGTCAGATATAGTTGTTAATTTTGCATTACGTACCACGTAACGCAAGACA
>DBGBEM010000327.1:0-1137 GCA_048477235.1 Muribaculaceae bacterium
CTATGTGGCCGACATGGCCGAGTACACGGGCAATGAGAGCGCCTACGCCTCATACCCCTGCACGTTCGACGGTAAGGACACCTTCTCGTTCTACCTGATCTACTATGTGTCGTCGGGATACTTCAGCCAGGGCACCGAAAAACTCGTCTTCGAAAGCGAACCCGACACGACGCCGATCGTGGACATCGAGTTCCAGGGCATCGAGACCACGGCCACAGGGTTCCGCGCCCCGAAGCTCTACTTCTCGCCCAACAGCTACACCAAGTTCTACAAGGCTTCGGTCGTGGAGGGCGACATCACGGCTGACACGCAGCGTCAGGACGAGATCCGCCAGCAGCTCATCGACGACAAGCTGGAAGGCGTCGTCCCCACCGTGACGCTGTACAGCGAAGACGCATCGGTATGGAACGTCCCCAAGGGAAACTACACCGCCGTCGCGCTGGCCTACGACTCAATCGACAACCCGTGCAAGCTCTACTCGCAGCGCTTCACGTGCGACCCGGAGAAAGAATACGGAATCAAGGTCAACGAATTCAAGTTCTACGCACCGACTGACAACCTGAATTACTCGCCCTACAACACGCTCATCTGGGAAATGCAGACAAGCAACGTGGCCACGATGAAATACCTCTGCGTCAAGACCGACATCGCCGATTACCTGTGCGAGGCACTCGGGATGACCCTCGAAGAACTCACTGCTGACCGCGGGTACGACATCGCCGAGGAGATGATCGCCGAGCTCAACTCGGAAGAAGGACGCGCCACGGCGTTCAACACGCTCGACCAGGGCAGCACGTATGTTCTCGCCCTGCTGATGACCAACTCGTTCGGCGATACGGCGTTCGTATCGAAGACCGGCTCGACACAGGGCTATTTCGCCTCGGATTTCGACCAGACGAAGACCATGGCGGACTTCCTGGGCGCATTCAATGCCACGGCGACCATAACGGCCGGTTCGAACGACACGCAGGGCAACTACCGTATCGACATCACGCGCGTCAACGACCGCGACGTCCTCATCAAGGGCATGTCCGACATGCGCGACTTCGCACCCGAACTGAACGGCTACTACGACAAGGAGAAGCACATGCTCATCGTCGAGACGCAGGCGGCCGGCACATACGGGCAGAACTACGC
>DBGBEM010000328.1:0-7525 GCA_048477235.1 Muribaculaceae bacterium
CGTCTACGTGCAGCAGCTGCGCGCCTGCGAGGACTAATCATCGGTCCGCGACCCTACTCATATAAAAAAGCTACCACAGGGGAAGCTTCGGATTGTTCCGAGGCCTCCTTTGTTGTGTAGTTGCCTCACCGGAACGGCAGCGCGACTGTCGCTCCGCACTTTTTAGCGGCGCCGGACGTTATAGAGAATGAAATGGCTAATCTACGCGACGACATACGCAAACTCTGGACCGACACATTCGACGACAAGGCCGAATGGGTCGAGATGTTCTTCACCCGCGTCTACCGCGACGACGACGTCATGGTGCTTCGGCCCGACGGCAGCGACGCGCGCCCGGCGAGTGCGCTGCTGCTTCAGCGCTACGCGATGAACTTCCATGGAGCCACCGTCGGCTGCGCCTATATCTGCGGGGCCGCGACGCGCCGCAATGAGCGCGGCAAGGGGCTGATGACACGCCTGCTCGCCGCATCACTGCGCGAAGCCCGCGAACGCGGCGACATGCTCGTCGCCCTCATTCCCGCCGAGAGCCACCTCTTCTATTATTACGCCGCGCGCGGATTCTCGACAGTGTTCTACACCCGCAACCGCCGCTACACATCGTGTCATCCCTTCGCCGGCCCCGGAGAGTTCACCGTTGTCGACGATCCCTACGCCGTCGGCGTCTACGAAGCCTTCAGCCGCATGGAGCGCAACATCGACGGGCGCATCCTCCACTCTCAGCGCGATTTCCTCAACATCCTCGACGACACGCGCCTCGACGGAGGCCACTGCGCCATAATAGCCGACGCCTCGGGAAACATCTGCGGAATCGGTTTTGCAGCAGAACGCGACGGGCTGGCCGTCATCACCGATGTTCTCGCCGACAATGCCGATGCAGAACAGGCCGTTCTGCGCCGGCTCCACGCTTCGCTGCCCGACCTCCCGGTAAAATACCCGGCCCGGCCCGGCAATTGTGAACGCTTTCTGTCGCCGCGCGCCATGGGCCGCATTGTCAACGTGCCGACAGCACTCGAAGCCATAGCGGCCTCCCACCCGCGCCTCAGAGCCACATACCGCATAACCGACCCGCTGCTGACAGAGAACAGCGGCGTCTACCGCCTTCAGGGGGGAGCCTGCGAACGCCTCGCTCCCGGCCACCGCGGGCGGCTCGACCTCGACGTCGACATCGATGTTTTCACTCGGGCCGTCTTCTCCGCACCGCCGATCGGAGAGCTTCTCGGCCTCCCCTCGATCAGGCCCGACATAGCCCTGATGCTCGACTAAGGTTGCCAACGGGTGTTAAAATTCCACCCTCGCAATTCCCGATATTGTTAACGAGCGTTAACGCGCCCCATGTTTAGTCAATAATTCTCCGTCAAATAGCTGACAAACTCCCTATCTTTGTCCCCATCCAATAGGTAAACCATAAATTGTCGTATGCAAAATACGCTGACAACCCTCATCGAACGACAAGCGTTGCGGAATCCCGACCGCGAGGCATATTTCACGCGCCGGCCGGGCTCTGCCGAGTGGCAGCCGACAACGTGGCACACCTTTGCCGACAACGTCGGAGCCGCCGCCTGCGCCCTTGAGATCCTCGGACTGGAGCCCCAGCAGATCCTGACAATCTTCTCGGCCAACCGTGAGGAAATCCTGACCGTAGACTTCGGCGCATACGCCAACCGGAGCATCCCGGTGTCACTCTACGCCACCAGCTCGCTCGAGCAGGTCGAATATATCCTCAACGACACCCGCGCCGCCATCATCTTCACCGGCGACGCCAAGCAATATGCCATCGCCCGCAGTGCTATGGCCAAATGCCCCTCGCTGCGCCAGATAATAACCATCGACAGCTCTGTCACCCCCGACGCCGACGACACCACGACGATGACATTCGACGCTTTCATCGCCCTCGGACACGCCGCCTCAGACGCCTGCCGCGCCGAGGTTGAAAAACGGCGTCTGGCCGCAAAACCGTCAGACATAGCAACGCTTATATATACGTCAGGCACCACCGGCGAGCCGAAAGGAGCGACTCTGCTCCACTCCTGCTTCGACGCCGCCATGGAAATCCATATCGAGCGGCTGACGATGCTGAGCGACAGCGACACCTCGGTGACCTTCCTGCCGCTGAGCCATATTTTCGAGAAGGCGTGGACATATTTCTGCCTCGTCATGTCGATGAAAGTATGGATCAACACCGATCCGCGCGAGATCACCGACACCTTGCGTCAGGTGCGCCCGACATGCATGTGCTCAGTGCCGCGCTTCTGGGAGAAAGCCTACACCGCCGTCCAGGAAAAGATCGCCTCGATGGGATGGCTTCAGCGGACAATAGTCTCGCGCGCCCTTAAGATCGGCGAACGCCGCAACCTCGACTATGTCCGCACAGGACGCAAAGTCCCCTGGCTGCTCGAACGCCTCTACCGTCTGGCCGACTCGCGCGTGTTCGCCACTATGCGCCACGCCATAGGCTTCGACAACCCCAACATCTTCCCGACGGCCGGCGCCCCGCTGAGCGACAATATCGTCCGCTTCTTCCATTCGGCCGGAATCAACATCGTCATCGGCTACGGTCTGAGCGAGACAACAGCCACCGTCACCTGCTATCCCAACGTCGGATATGTTATCGGCACTGTAGGAACCGCCATGCCGCGCGTTCAGGTCAGCATAGGCGACGAAAACGAGATTCTCGTCAAAGGGCCTACGGTCATGGCCGGATACTACAACAAGCCCGAAGCCACCGAAGCCGCCTTTACAGCCGACGGATGGTTCCGCACCGGCGACGCCGGACACTTCGACGCCAACGGCGCCCTCGTGCTGACAGAGCGCATCAAAGATCTCTTCAAGACCTCCAACGGCAAGTACATCGCCCCGCAGGCAATCGAAAGCCGCCTCGGCGAAGATCCGTATATCGAACAGGTGGCCGTCATCGGCGATCAGCGCAAATATGTGACGGCCATTATCATTCCCGCCTTCGAGGCCATCAAGGAATATGCCCGGAAAAAGAAAATCCAGTATCGCAACATTGAAGACCTCGTCAAGAATGCCGACATCAGGGCTCTGATCGAAGAGCGCCTCAACACACTCCAGCAGGGGCTTGCCGGATTCGAGAAAATCAAGAAGTTCACCCTTCTGCCGCGCGAGTTCACCATGGAAGCCGGCGAACTGACCAACACCCTGAAGATACGGCGCCCCGTCATAAACCACCGCTACGCCTCTGAAATAGAGGCCATGTATGTGTGACGCCGCAATTTTTCGAAAAATTCTTCGCCGAAAATTTGGCCGGTTCGGAAAAAGGCGCTACCTTTGCGGAGCCTTTCAGAGGAAAGGGCGCTTAGCTCAGCTGGTTCAGAGCGTCTGCCTTACAAGCAGAGGGTCGGGGGTTCGAATCCCTCAGCGCCCACACAAAACAGCTTGCATCCCCGCGATGCAAGCTGTTTTTTCATGACTGCTTCCCAATAAGCTCTATTGGGCCAATTAGGCTAATTGGGCCTATCGGAACGACCGCCGGCGTTTTTTGTTGAAATTGTGTCAGATTTGGGATAAATAGTGTCAGCCGCGAGGCTGAGAATTGAGTTACTTTGCAGATGTAACTACTACCTATCTTACCTTACAGGCCATGAACATAAAAAAATTTGCGCTTACACTTCTTTCCGTTCTATCCGCAACATCGCTTTGGGCAGCTCCCGAACACGTCTACTCGGCCCTCCCCTATGAACCCGCGACTCCCCACGAATTCCAGTCAGACTGGGAAGGGAAACTCGTTATCCACCCCGAAGCTTTCGGCACGTTCGACCTCACGAATTATAAATACAGCGTCAGCGTCAAGACCGACACCGGCGTTCAGGTCGGCTTCGCCCAATGGAGCGACAACGACACAAAAGAAAGCAATTTCTCTCAGGAAGACGACGGAGTATCGGGTGAATTTACCGTCGAGCTGTCGTCGGCCCGCGTCCGCTCGATGGTCAACGAAGGCTATTGCCTCCAGTTCAACAGAGGGGGCACTGGCAAACTCTACTATGTTCGCCTCGTCAAGACCGAACGCGACCCCTCGGAGGTCGAAATCGATTTTTCGGCCAAGGGTTTCACAACCCAGGGCACGAAGATTATCGACGGCAACGGCAACGAGTTCGTGCCGCGCGGCCTGAACTTCTCCTACGCCTGGCACACAGGCGACTGGTGGGTATTCAAATCTGCCAAGGAGAAAGGCTGCAACGCCCTGCGCGTCAACATCAGCAACGGCGGCGACTCGTGGATGAGCTATACCTCCCCATCGACTCTCGAATCGATAATCACCGAGTGTGAGAAACGCAAGATGGTCGTCATGCCCTGTCCTCAGGACGGAACCTGTCAGGACGGCGCCGACGTGCTGACGAGAGCTGTCGACTACTGGATCGGCGCCAAGGATGTCATGAACCGCCACATCGGCTCGGCCATCCTCAACATATCTAACGAATGGTATTCGAAAGGCGACGAGACATCTTCCGAGTCAGAGCTTCAGGACGCCGCGAAATACTGGTCGGAAAACTATGTCACAGCTGTCAGACGCCTCCGCGAGGCCGGGATAAAGAACCTTATCGTTGTCGACGTCTCGGGCTGCGGCCAGGGCGCCCCGATCCTTCGTGTGAAGAAAGCCGACGGCACTCTCTATGCTCAGGACATCATCGACGCCGACCCCGACCACAATATCGCCTTCTCGATCCACATGTACCACGTTTCGGGACGCACTCCCGAGATCGCCACGCGCAATATCAGAGGCGCCCTCGACCTCAACGTGCCGGTTATGCTCGGCGAATATGCCTTCGAACACAAAGCCCACCTGAGTTACCCTGTCGGCGGCCCGATAGCCTGGAAAGATGTCCAGAAATATACCTGTGAAAACAATGTCGGCTGGTTCGTATGGTCGTGGAGCGGCAACGGAGGCGACGCCGAGACCTGCGACATGTTCGACGGCAACGGCAACATCCTCGAGAACGGCAAATGCATGCTCTGGGGCGAATACGGCATTGAGCGCACCTCGACCGAATGCACTATCTTCTCGACCCATCCCGCCGGCCCCGGCCTCGCCTACCAGTATCCGACAGGCCCCTTCGAGCATGACATCTACAACCCCGCCGGAGGCCACGGCTATGAAGGCGAGATCGAAGAGCCCGAACCCGACACCCCTATGGAATATGAAGAGGCTGTAGCCGTCACCCCCGACAGCGAGACCGGCAACAACTCGGCACAGTGGAACCACGTCTATATCGTCGACCCCGCGACATTCCGGTCAATGAACATAGCTAAAGACGGCAAGCTCTCCTTCAAGCTCACCGGCGACGGCAGCAACCCACAAGCAGCCGCCTACTACAACCACACCGAAGAGGGCTACGACCACAACTCCAATGGTTCAGACCACCTCGTGGGCGAACAGCAAGGGAAATACTACTATGTTTCGGTCGGCGACGAATACACCAAGGATGCCCGCCTGACCGAAGATCACGTCAACGCGCTCAAGACCTACGGACTCCGTGTCGACGCCAGCTACTCGAACCTCGACGAGCTCAAATACTCAGCGCCGAAGACAACCACAGCCATCGACGACATCGAATCTGAGGTCAGCACCGAACCCGACGCCATCTATACCCTCAGCGGCATCCGCGTCGGCGAAATGCGCCCGGGCGAGATCTACATCGTAGTCCGCAACGGACGCGCCACCAAAGAGCTTCACAGATAAGCTACATAAATCATTTTTTCACGGTTAAGCAAGAGATGGCGTCCTTAAGGGGGCGCCATTTCGTGTTGTTGAACATGATTTTAAGGTTTTTACGTTAAATATTCGTATATTTGCCCCACTCGGGCGTTATATATACAAACAAGACATCCGACTTTAAGCATGAAGGATCTTAAAATCATAAAACACGACCCGTGGCTCGAGCCTTTCAAAGGAGCCATCGAGGGCCGCCACAACGACGTCATCAACAAAGAACGCGAGCTGACTCAGGCATGCGGCTCTCTGACAGAGTTCGCCAATGCCCACGAATATTTCGGGCTCCACCGCACCCAGCGCGGCGGATGGGTTTTCCGCGAATGGGCTCCCGGTGCAACCGCTATAACTCTCGTAGGCGATTTCAGCAACTGGAAGCCTATGAAGAAGTTCGAGCTGCGGCGTCTGCCCGGCTCCGACGGCGTCTGGGAGACGCGACTGCGTCCCAGCGACATACACCACGGACAGCACTACAAGATGATAGTCGAATGGCCCGGCGGCAGCGGCGAACGCATTCCCGCCTACGCCCGGCGCGTTGTTCAGGACGAGAACACCAAGCTGTTCTCGGCGCAGGTGTGGTTGCCCGAACATCCCTACGAATGGAAAATCGAGAAGTTCGAGCCCGACACGCGTCCGCTGATGATCTACGAATGCCATATCGGCATGGCCCAGCAGCGCGAAGGGGTCGGCACCTACCGCGAATTCCGCGAGAACGTTTTGCCGCGCATCGCCGCCGACGGATATAACGCCATCCAGATAATGGCGATTCAGGAGCATCCCTACTACGGCTCGTTCGGCTACCACGTGTCGAGCTTCTTCGCCGCCTCAAGCCGTTTCGGCACCCCCGAAGAGCTCAAGGAGCTTATCGACGCCGCCCATGAGCGCGGAATCGCCGTCATCATGGACATCGTCCACAGCCATGCCGTCAAGAACGAAGTCGAGGGGCTCGGCCGCCTCGACGGAACCTACAACCAGTATTTCTACGGCGACGGACGCCGCGAGCATCCCGCATGGGATTCGCTCTGCTTCGACTACGGCAAGAACGAGGTGCTTCACTTCCTGCTGAGCAATTGCAAATACTGGCTCGAAGAATTCCGTTTCGACGGTTTCCGCTTCGACGGCGTCACCTCGATGCTCTACTACAGCCACGGCCTCGGACAGGCATTCGGCTCATACGACGACTATTACAACGGCGGTCAGGACACCAACGCCATAACATATCTGACGCTGGCCAACCTGCTTATCCATCAGGTCAACCCGCGCGCAATCACGATCGCCGAAGAAATGAGCGGAATGCCCGGCCTCGCCATTCCCTTCAAAGACGGCGGCATCGGGTTCGACTACCGCATGGCTATGGGAATTCCCGACTACTGGATCAAGCTCCTTAAGGAGAAGCGCGACGAAGACTGGCATCCCACCTCTATTTTCTGGGAGCTGACAAACCGGCGTGCCGACGAAAAGACAGTGTCGTATGTCGAAAGCCACGATCAGGCCCTCGTCGGCGACAAGACGGTGATTTTCCGCCTTATCGACAAAGAGATGTACTGGCACATGATGGACGGCGACAACGACATGACCGTAGCCCGCGGCATGGCGCTCCACAAGATGCTGCGCCTCGTGACCGCAGCCACCATCAACGGCGGTTACCTCAACTTCATGGGCAACGAGTGGGGCCATCCCGAATGGATCGACTTCCCGCGCGAAGGAAACGGCTGGAGCTATAAATATGCCCGCCGCCAGTGGGAGCTCGTCGACCGCGACGATCTAAAATACAAATATCTCAATGCCTTCGACAAC
>DBGBEM010000329.1:0-3511 GCA_048477235.1 Muribaculaceae bacterium
ATGTTAAAATTACCTTTGCCTATTGCACCACAACATAGAAGGGACGCGATTAATCGCGTCCGCTAACAATTAAAAATCAAGCGATTACAAAGTCAGCTACCGAAAACTTTCCCGCATGATTGTAGGGTTGGAAAGTGCCGTAGCCAACGTTAGTCAAGACCGACATAAGAAAGCCGATGCCATGCGATGTCCGCTTATTCGATTAAATTTTTAATAATTCGCTTTAGGACAGTTTCATCTGTCGGGGCGACAACAGACGGTTCGAGTCCAAAAGCTATTTTTTGTCCCAGATATAGAGGCGGTCGCCGGGACGCACTTTCTCGGGCACGGGAATGCTGAATGCCTGACCTTTGACAGCCTTGTCGACGGGGTCGCGGTCGAGACGCACCTGCTCGACGGTGGTGATGATGGCGCCGGTCTTAGGCCCGGTGATGACAATTTCATCGCCGGGACGAAGTTCGCCGGCCTCAAGAATGAACTCGCCTACGCCGAGACGCGGATAGTAGCGCACTGCCTTGGCGGCATAACGCTTGGTGCGCGTGGCGCTCGACCCGTATTTCTCCGACCATTCGCCGAGGCGCTGGCCGAGATAATACCCGTTCCAGAAGCCTCGGTTGAAGACCTTGGCGAGACGTTCATCCCACGCGGCGATGCGTTCGGGCGTGAACGTTCCGTCGCAGATGGCGCACAGAGCTTCGTCGTAGGCCGACACGACGGTCATGACATACTCGGGTCCTCGGGCACGCCCCTCGATCTTGAATACCGTCACTCCGGCGTCGACCATACGATCGAGGAAGCCGATCGTCTTGAGGTCGCGCGGCGACATGATATACTGGTTCTCGATGTCGAGGCTGTCGCCGGTCTCGCGGTCGGTGACGGTGTAGCCGCGCCGGCAAATCTGAGTGCAGGCGCCCCGATTGGCACTCGAATTCATCTCGTGGAGGCTCAGATAGCACTTGCCGCTGACAGCCATGCATAACGCGCCGTGACAGAACATCTCGAGGGCCACACGCCGTCCGTGGGGGCCGCGGATGTCGCGCGAAGCAATGCCGTCGCTGATGGCGCGCACCTGATCGAGATTCAGCTCACGGGCGAGCACCATGGTGTCGGCCCACTGCGAATAAAACTCGACGGCTTCGAGATTGGTTATGTTGACCTGAGTCGAGATGTGCACCTCCAGGCCGCGGCTCCGTGCAGCCCGGATGGCGGCTATGTCACTGGCGATAATAGCCGATATTCCGGCTTCGGCAGCGGCGTCGAGTATGCGTCCGAGAAGCTCGGTCTCGCTGTCGTAGATGACGGTGTTGACCGTCAGATAGGTTTTCACTCCGGCCTCGCGGCAGAGAGCGGCGATATCGCGGAGATCGTCTATTGTGAAATTGGCGCTTGAGCGTGCGCGCATATTCAGCCCCTCGACACCGAAATAAATAGCGTCGGCGCCGGCTTTCAGAGCGGCATGGAGCGATTCGCGGCTCCCGACGGGAGCCATAATCTCAAAGTCGTTGCGGGTCATTGCGTTGAAAAAGAATCATTCAACCTCTTCGGGATGCTTGCGGTAATATTCCTCAAGAAGGTTGCGTATGTCGAAATAATATCCGCCGAGCTTGCGGCCGTCGGCATCGGTGACAGTTATATACTCGTAACCGGGGTCATAGAACACGTGGTCGTCGACAAGATAGTCGAGCATATTGAGCAGAACATATTCATGCTGCGGCTCGATGACAACCCAGGCGTTTTCTTCGTCGAGGCCGGTGCCGGTCGACACTATGGCCATGAGAATCCAGTTGAGCTTATACTGCCATATCGACGCCAGAGCGTTGTTGCCGCGTGTGCGCAGGGCATTGATCATCAGCATCATCTGGCGCAGGTCGAACGGATTGTCGGCCAGAGCCTCACGGGCTTTCTCGATAATCTCGTTGCAGTCTTCGCGGGTCGGAGCGTCGGGAGCCGTATAGGCCAGCGGATGTTCGCTGGAACGGTAAGGAGTATAATCCTCCTGAAAGAGATAGCCGAGATAGAGATGGCGGAACTTGTCGAGTTTCATCAGCGTGTCGTTGCGCTGATATTCTTCCATCAGACGGGGATAATAATAAGGAGACTGAGGATCGTTTATCTCACGCTTTATCTGCTCCATGTCGGGGCGCGTGCGCTTCAGTCCCGGCAGGAGTTCCTGTTTCTGATCAGCGTCCTGAGCCGAAAGGGAGAAGACCGCCATCAGGGCCGCTACGACGGCTATTATCTTAACGCGCATATTCTTCAATAAGGATTATGGCCACATATCCGGCCATCGAGAGCACGACGGCGGAAGGAAGGCCTTTGGCACACAAATACTGCAAAAAACGGGCCGAGGGGAAATCGAGATGGCGCCCCGAAGGCGTCATGCTGAACGCAAGTCCGCCAAGGGCGATTCCGACTACGGCTCCGATAACCATTACGTTGACCGAAATCAAATATCCGAGCACAAGGCCTGTCAGGCCTCCGAGGCCGATATAACCGACGCCAAGACGCGAGGCGACGACTTCGCGCGGAAGCATATAGTTAAGGCCGACCACAACCAGCGCGGCAAAGCCCCAGAACAACGGCAGCATAGCCCCGGCAAAGCCCGACGAGCCGAGAACCGTCAGCAACAGCCCGACGAAGGCCACCACTGCCGTCCACCGCCACTGGACGAACATCAATACGAGCGAGGCCAGAGAGAAGAGGGCCCCTGTTATCGACAGAATATTCATTGCGTTGTTTTACTTTTTCTTTATTGTAATAACGCTCCGACAGGGCTTGCTGTTGCCCTGAAAACGCAGGTTGCAGCCACAAAATTAACAAAATTAGCGCAACGCCGCAAATCAGACTCCCCACGTGACAGCTCGGTTAATATTCAGTTACAAAAAGCTTACTCATTAGTCGGAATGTCAGGCAACGGTTACCTTTGTATCGTCCACTCTCTTCATCATCACATTCAAAGACGCGACAATGCCGCAAACCCCGATATTCAGAAACATAAGAGCTGTCATCTTCGACTTCGACGCCACAATCGCCGACACGGCCTCGGACATAATCGAATCGAAGCTTTACGCCATGAGCCAGCTTGGGCAGCCTGAGCCCGACAGGGATCTTGTCAGGGCCCTTCTGGGCATGAACACCCGCGACAGTTTCTACGTGTTTTCCGACATGTCGAACGAGGTTATGATAGACGAAGCGGTCGAATTGTTTTACCGTCAGGCTCTGAGACTGGCTCTCGAGCGTCCCCGCCGTTTTTTCAGCGGGGTAAGTGACGTTCTCGACACGCTGCGGCGTCGGCGCATAAAGATCGGACTTATAGGAAACCGGCGTGCCGGAGATCTGAATCTTATTATAGAATCATGGGGGCTGTCTGACATTGTCGAGGCGGCAGTGACCTTCGACTCGGTCAAGCGCGGCAAACCGGCCCCCGATATGGCGCTTGAGGCACTTAACGAGCTCGGTGTAGATCCCGAAGAAGCCATTATCGTAGGCGATGCCCTTCACGATATAGAAA
>DBGBEM010000330.1:0-1008 GCA_048477235.1 Muribaculaceae bacterium
ATCATATCGACGGCTTCCGCTTCGACCTGATGGCCATCCACGACATTGACACAATGAACGAAGTCTCGAAAACCCTCAAAGAAGTGCGTCCCGAAATATTCGTATATGGCGAAGGCTGGACTGCAGGCGATTCACCGTTGCCCGTAGAAAAGCGTGCGCTGAAGGACAACGCTTACATGATGCCCGACGTAGCAGTGTTCAGCGACGACATCCGCGATGCCGTCAAAGGCCACTACAGCAATGCCTCTGACCGAGGTTTCGCAACAGGCAAAGCCGGCAACGAAGAGACCGTTAAAATCGGTATTGTCGGCGCGACAGCCCATCCTCAGGTCGACTATTCGAAAGGCAACAACTCGAAAGCCCCCTACGCCAAGAATCCCACTCAGGTCATCAACTATGTTTCGTGTCACGACGACCTTTGCCTTACCGACAAGCTGCGCAAATCCATGACCGAGCCAGGCGAAACCGACGCCGACCGTATGCGCGCCGCCAAGCTTGCCCAGACCATCGTCTTCACTTCGCAGGGAACTCCTTTCATGTTTGCGGGCGAAGAGATTTTCCGCGACAAAAAAGGCGTTCACAACTCCTATAAGTCGCCGGCAGAGATCAATGCCATCGACTGGAACCTGAAAACCGCCAACGCCGACCAGTTCAACTACTACAAGGAACTTATCAAACTGCGTCGGTCTCATCCCGCGTTCCGCATGACCAAGGCTGAGGATGTCGCCCGCAACCTTGTTTTCGACAAAGTCAAATCGCCTCTTCTGATCAGCTACTCTCTGAAAAACAACGCCAACGGCGATTCATGGAAAGAGATCAAGGTCGTTTTCAACGGCTCGAAAGAGGCTCAGACCGTCAATGTCGGCAAAGGTGACTGGAAAGTCATTGCCCGCGACGGACGTCTTGAGGCCGAAGGCTTCGACACCACCCGCGGCGGACGTCTCGAAGTCGCCCCCACAAGTGCCCTGATTCTTGCCCGTGAAAAATAATTCATACAGGATATAGAAA
>DBGBEM010000331.1:0-1985 GCA_048477235.1 Muribaculaceae bacterium
ATATCTACTATGATATGGCGAATTCCACGTCGGCAGCTACGGTCAGACCGCTCAACGAGTCGGTGAACACGTTGCCGGGCACAGGCCCCTTCACAACGTATGCCGACGTCTTTACCAAGCTTTCCGATATCCCCGGGAAAGTTGTTTATCTGGGCGACACCTATGCCTGCCGTATGTTTATCAGTTTCAAGTCGCCGATGTATCTTCACGCTTTCGCTCAGGGTTACGCAGGCGCTGATCTCAACAATCCCTCCGACCCGAATGCCTCGGTGCGCTGGGAGCTGGTTGAGTTCACCTATGCTCCTGGTTCGGGCTCTGGAAAGGATTACGATGAGATATGGATCAATACAACGCGTGTCGACGCATTCCAGTATCCCATGGGTCTCGAGCTATGGTCGACCGGTCATTATCCCTACACGAAAAGGGGAGAAAATGTCAGCTATAAGACGGTTATCGACAAATGGAACTCCACTCTCGGGAACACGGCCTATAAAGACTGTCTCTACAATCTGATAACCAAAGACAATGTCGGCGGAATCATCAAACAGCCCTCGAAAGTCAAGTCTATAAAAGATCAGAATATCTTCGACGATTATATCAATAAGATATGGACTTACTTCTCAAGCCACACGGCCAATATCGACATGGGACTGCTCGGCCGCTGGACTGGCAAGGTCGAGGGAGAGAAGTTCGTTCTGACCTGTGCCGAAGGACATTACTGGCAGCCGGGCTCGGTAGCGACAATCGACGCGAAGCCGGACACTGAGGATGTGATTGAGGGCGCAGGAGTGTTCGCATCCGGGTCTGACATCTCAAAAACCGTTCAGTCCATGTTCTGCGCCGCTTTCAACAGAGGCATGATACGTGCGACTTCCGATCTTCAGGACTGGAATCCCGACGGCCCGACGAAAGCTTTCTCGGGCGGCACAGAGTATCCCTGTAATGAATATGTGAAGTTTTTCCACGACCCGGCTATCTCGCCAAGCGGTAAAACATACGCTTTTTCATACGACGATACTTACGACCAGAGTGCCACCTGTTACGCCAATAACCCGACGCGCGCGACAGTGACGATCGGAGGCTTTTCCGATGCAGTCTCACAGCCTGTGGAACCATCAGCGACATTGTCGGCCAATCCTTCAAGCTGCAAGGCAGGAGAGTCTGTAGTGTTCACGGCAAATGTCAATCCCGGCGATTATGACGTAACCGGTGTTGTTATCAAGGTTGATGGCAATGCGGTCACCACGACTCCCGTTGTCAGCGGGTCGGTTTATGAGGCCCGCTGGACTGCGTCGGCCGCCGGACAGCATACTGTAGTCGCGGAGATTACAGCCGGAGGGCGCACCGCCATCTCGTCACCGCTGCAATATACAGTCACGGCTGCCGATCCCGGCACTGACCCCGATCCTGACCCCAACCCCGGCACAGATCCTGATAATAATCAGAGTCTCGAAAAAAATTTTTCGGCCGACGATCATACTCAGGGCAATCCTTTCGCAGGGCCTTATTCATTAAAGCTCTATCCTTCTGAAGGAGGCGTTGCCGTCGTTGCCCGGTTTGAAGGTAACTACGAGGGATTTGACGGCCCCTGGCTCTGGAACTACACAAATGGATTCGAAGAGACGAAAATGACATCGGCGGGCGATGGAAGCTATCGCTATCTGATCAATAATGTCGCCCCCGGAACCACAGTCACTGTCGCTGTTAAAATTGCGTATGCGGGAGGCATGAGCGTGTCACCTCAGGTATCGTATGTCGTGCCCGATAAAGCTCAGCCGGTATTGCCGACCGTAACATTGTCGTCAGATCCTTCGAGCTGCAAGACAGGCGAGACAGTCGTGTTCACCGCGGATGTCAATCCCGGCGATTTTGAAGTAGACGTCGTAGTGGTCAGGATTGATGGGAACGCTCTTGTCACCGCGCCTGTTGCCGGTTCCGAGAATACGAAATATTCAGCACAGTGGACAGCCACCTCAGCGGGTGAC
>DBGBEM010000332.1:0-2007 GCA_048477235.1 Muribaculaceae bacterium
AGGTCGAAGCGGAAGCCGTCGATATGATATTCGTCGGCCCAGTATTTCACTGAGTTGACGATAAAATCACGCATCTGGGCGCGCTCGCTGGCGGTTTCGTTGCCGCATCCCGAGGCGTCGGAATATGATCCGTCCGGACGGTGGCGATAGTAATAGCCGGGGGCGGTTTTCGAGAAATTCGAGCCATCGTTTTCGGCTGTGTGGTTATAGACAACGTCCATGACAACTCCGATGCCGGCGTCGTGAAGGGCCTTGATCATCTCTTTCATCTCGCGCACACGGGTTGCCGGATCGTTGGGATTGGTCGAATAAGAGCCTTCGGGAGCGTTATAGTTCACGGGGTCATATCCCCAGTTGTATTGCGGAACATTGAGGCGGGTTTCGTCGACACTGTTGTAGTCGAACGAAGGCAGAATATGGACGTGGGTTACGCCAAGCTCCTTGAGATGGTCAATGCCGGTCGAGGCGCCCTGACCGTTTGTTGTCGACGGTTCTGTCAGAGCGAGGAATTTGCCTTTGTTGACAATACCGCTATTAGCATGACCCGACATGTCGATATGGTGCATCTCATATATGACGGCATCGGTTATCGCGCCGATCTTCGGGCCGCGGTCATCGGCCCATCCTTCGGGATTGGTGGCGGCGAAGTCGATGATGGCGGCGCGAGCGCCGTTCGGGCTCACTGCCTTTGCCCATACTCCCGGGGTCTCGGCGAGCCATTTGCCGTTATGCTCGATCTGGAAGGTATAGTATTTTCCGTAGAGCTTTTCCGGCTTAGAGGCTGTCCATGTGCCGTTCTCTCCGCGTTTCATATCAAGGGTATCGATTGCGGCGGTGTTGAGGCCGTTGTCATAAATCAGAACGCGGGCCTGAGTGGCCATCGGAGACCATAGACGCCAGTGGGTGCCGCTGTTGTCTACTGTCAGTTCGAGATCGCTACCGTTGTAGGAAGGGAGTGCTGACAGGGCAGCATCGTCGACAGTCGATGCCTGTAGAAGTGGTGACATAACGAGGGAAGCGCCGGCCATGATAAGCGCGGCGACAGTTTTATTGTTCATGGTTATTTATTAAAGATGAAAACGAAGGGATAAATCTTATTTAATCAGTATGCGGCGTGACCAGTCGGCACACTTTACGATATAGTATCCGGCCGGAAGGTCGATGCTGACTCTATCTCCGGCGTCGACGTTGGCCGATTTGACAGCTTGCCCCGTTATCGAGAATATCACGAAGTGGGCTGAGCGCTGAGGCGCCGCGATAAGTTCAACCGAACCGCGGCCGACGTTGAGTTCGGCTGTTTCGGCAATTTTTTCAGTTGCAATATCGCTTTGCCGCGAAGGCACGGCAAAGGCGGCGATGGGGGCAACCGAAACAATCAGGGTCAGTATGGAGAGGATGAGAGATTTCATTTCGCTACATTGAATTATGGTTACTGCAAAGATAGCTATTTTATTGGCTTTATGCAATATCGCGGCAGAATCTTATAGATTTTTAGCAAAACTGTTAAAGCGCGACAGCCCGCGCGGCGAAGTTGCGGCGCAGGCTGTCGGGAAATGATATTCCGGCTGAGGTCACTTAGCGTAGAGACGTTCGCGTGCGGCAGCTACGCGCTCGTCAGTGATATAGTCGTCGTAATCCATCAGTTTGTCGATGATGCCGTTCGGCGTCAGTTCGATTATGCGGTTTGCGACTGTCTGGATGAATTCGTGGTCGTGGCTTGTGAAGAGAATGTTGCCGCGGAAGTTCTGAAGGGTGTTGTTGAAGGCCTGAATTGACTCGAGGTCGAGATGGTTTGTAGGCGAGTCAAGCACCAGAGTGTTGGCGTTCGTCATCATCATGCGCGCTATCATGCATCGCATTTTCTCGCCACCCGAAAGCACCGAAGCCTTTTTGAGAACCTCTTCGCCGCTGAAAAGCATTTTTCCGAGGAAGCCCTTGAGGTAGATTTCGCTGCTGTCGTTGCTCCACTGACAGAGCCAGTCGACGAGGTTGAGGTCGGTGTTGAAG
>DBGBEM010000333.1:0-4283 GCA_048477235.1 Muribaculaceae bacterium
ATGCAGCCGCAGCAATGCCCAAATACGACGGCAAAGTCAGCGCGGCTGCCGGTAAAGACGAATTCCGCAAGGCTGCCGAAACGGCTCTCGACAACGCTACTGTCGAGACAGCCCGCGAGAATCTCGCCGCTGCCGACGAGAACTACCGCAACCTGACCAAGGAATACCGCGACGGCATTCTTCTGTTCGACGTCAGCAACGACCGTGTATGGGACCGCAGTAATAAAGATACCAAAGGTCTTGAAGACTTCTTCAACCTCCACCGCGCGAACTACAGCTGGGACGCTCCGCGCTACAAGGGCGTCATCGTGTCGGCCACAAACGACTCCATCGCCGAAGCCGCGAAAGCTTATCTTCAGGCCAATCCCGTGGGTCTCGACTCAATCGTCGCCAAGCTTCGCGACCAGTTCGGCCGCAATGTGAAGGTTGAGCGCAAGCTCTTCCCGAAGGGTGAAGACGCCGTTATCGACTATGTCGCTTTCGGAGGCGAGAAGCCTGCCGCCCAGGGAAAATGGACCTCGTTCTTCCTTCTTGAGGGCAAGCTCCTGAATGCTCCCGAAGAGGTCGGCGACGTGCGCTCGGCTGTTGTCAACGATTATCAGAAATATCTCGAGCAGCAGTGGCTTACCGAGCTTAAAGCCAAATATCCGGTTGTCATCAACAAGAAAGAGCTTGAGAAGATCCGCAAAGCAGAAGCGGCTAAAAAGTAAATACTAAAGTGAATATCAAGAAAATAGCCATACTGGCCGGACTCTGTGCGGCGGCAACACTTGTTGTTGTCGCCGGCACTGATAATGTCGCCGAAGAGGTGGCATGGGTTGTCGGCGACCAGCCTATCTGGAAATCCGACATCGAGGAAGCCTACCAGCAGATGCTCGCCGAGCGCATGCCCGTTAACGGCGACCCCTATTGTGTCATTCCCGAGCAGCTTGCCGTTGAGAAGCTCTATCTCCATCAGGCCGATCTCGACACTGTCGAGGTGCAGCCGACAATGATATCGCAGCAGGTCGAGAGCCAGCTGAATTATTATGTCGCCAACCTCGGCTCGAAGGAGAAGGTAGAGCAGATGTTCCGCAAATCGTTTCCCGAAATGCGCGAGAAGCTGACCGAGATGCTCACGAACCGCAGCCGCATCCAGCAGGTTCAGATGGCTCTGACAAAAGACATCAAGACAACGCCTGCCGATGTGCGCCGCTATTTTCAGAATCTTCCGGCCGACAGTGTCCCTTATGTGCCGCTGACGGTCGAGACCCAGATTCTGACTCTTTCGCCCGCCATTCCGCGTCAGGAGATCGAAGACGTCAAGGCGCGCCTCCGCGATTATGCCGACCGCATAAACCGCGGCGAAAGTGATTTCTCTACGCTGGCGATCCTCTATAGTGAAGACGGCTCGTCGTCGCGCGGAGGCGAGACAGGATTTATGGGCCGTGGCCAGATGGTGCCTGAATATGCTGCCGTGGCTTTTAATCTGACCGACCCCAAAAAGGTGTCGAAAATTGTCGAGACGGAATTCGGCTTTCATATCATTCAGCTCATCGAGAAACGCGGCGACCGAATCAACACCCGCCATATCCTTCTTCGTCCGAAGGTAAGCGACAAAGACCTGACCGAAGCACTCGAACGTCTCGACACTCTCCGCAACGATATCGTTGTCGATAAAAAAGGCACTTTCGAACAGGCAGTGGCTCTGCTGAGTCAGGACAAGGACACCCGAAACAACCGCGGGATAATGGTCAACGAGAACACCGGCACAACCCGTTTCGAGATGTCGCAGCTGCCTCCCGAGGTGGCGCGTGCGGTTGCCGGTCTCCAGCCCGGCGAAATTTCGAAGCCTTTCATGATGAAAGACCAGAAACTTAACCGCGACGTTGTCGCAATGGTGAAGCTGACATCGCGGCTCGAAGGCCATAAGGCCAATCTTGCCGACGACTATCAGCAGATAAGCGCTATGTATGAAGATGCGCAGCGCTCAAAGATTCTCGCCGACTGGCTCGAGAAAAAAATAGCCGATACCTCGGTGCGCATCGAAGACAACTGGCGAAACTGCGAGTTCACCCATAAAGGCTGGATTAAAGAAAAGCAATCGTCGGCCAATGAATAAGCCTCAGTGCGACCCGTCTTTGAGAAATCGTCGCCCCCTGCGCCGCCTGCTGGCAGCTCTGGGGGCGGTGGCGTTGCTTACGCTTCCGCCCGCTCTGGCGGCCCCACCCGCTCCGAAAGCCGTGAAGTCGCCGGCTCCGGCAAAGAAGGAGGCGCCGCTTAAGCCGGTGATTCCCTCGGCCAACCGTCATCAGCCCGGAAAGGTGTTCCTCGAACATGCCGATATGCTCGAGCTCGACGAGATGCGCTCGCGCGACTATCAGATTCTGCGCGGTTCGGTGGTGTTCCGCAAAGACAATATGTTCATGTATTGCGACAGCGCCTATTTCTACGAGGCGTCGAATTCGCTCGATGCTTTCGGAAATGTCAGGATGGAGCAGGGCGACACTCTGTTTGTCTATGGCGACGAACTGAACTATAACGGTCTCGACGAAATGGCGCGCCTATTCGCCAACCCCGGAAAGAAGGCACGGCTTGTCAACCGCGACGTGAAAATCGAGAGCGACCGCTTCGACTATGACCTCGCGCGCAATGTCGGCAGCTACGACCTCGGAGGAAAGCTCAGCGACCGGCAGAACACTCTGACCTCGCTCGAAGGCTACTATTACCCCGCTACAAAGGATGCCTATTTCTATAAGGATGTCAGGCTGTTCGGCCCGCGCGGCAACGACACGCTCAGGATGTTCACCGACTCATTGAAATATAATACCGGCACGCATATCGCCGAGCTTCTGTGCTCTACCCGTATCATTAACCGCGACGGCGAGATCAATTCGAGCAGCGGATTCTACAACACGCAGTCGGGCATTGCCGACCTTTTCTCGCGCTCGACCGTCGTCACCCGCCGCGGCAACACACTGACGGGCGACACCCTTTTCTACGACCGGCAGAAAGGCTACGGCGAGGCGTTCGGCAATATGGTGCTGACCGACTCGGTGCGCCAGTCGACTCTTATCGGCGATTACGGATACTACTGCGAGCTTAACGACAGCGCCATGGCGACCGGCAACGCTCTGGCTATGGAATATTCGCGTCGCGACACCCTCTGGCTCCACGGCGACACTATCCGCGCGTTCCGTTTTCCCGACTCGACGACAGTCACCAACGCCTACGGCGGCGTTCGTTTCTTCCGCAAGGATATTCAGGGAATGTGCGATTCGCTCAGCTTCCGCGAGCGCGACTCGATTCTGCGGATGTATCGCCATCCTATGATATGGAGCGGTGCCCGCCAGATCCACGGCAATCTCATTGCCGTCCATCTCAACGATTCAACGGCCGACTGGGTGCGTCTGCCCGATTTCGGCATGATGGTCGAGCATATCGCTGAAGACTGCTACGACCAGCTCAGCGGCTCCGACATGAGTGTCTGGCTCAACGACACGACCGTGCAGCGCCTCTTTATCGACGGTAATGTGCAGATAATCACCTTCCCGATGGAGCGCGACTCAAGCTATAATAAATTCACCTTTGTCGAGACGAGCTATCTCGACGGACTCTTCACCGGCAATCAGGTCGACAGCATTGTCATGTGGCCCGAGACATCGGGAAAAATGACGCCGCTCTATCTGGCCAAACGATCGAGCTATTTTCTGCCGAATTTCCAGTGGTATCAGCAGATGCGTCCGCTGGCTCCCGACGAGGTGTTCGACACACCCGAGGGGATGACCGAGCTGCTGCGCAGTCCCGAAGTAGGCGGCAAACGACGCCCCACGGCCATGACCGGAATCGAAGACCGGCTGACGCCGAAAGTGCCTGACCGCGGCCCTGAGCCTGTGTCGCCCCCACCGGGCGATCCGTCGCTTGTCGGACTGCCGCCCGAACCGACGGCGGTCACCGAGTCTCCTGAACCTGTTAAGCCTCCGACAGACCAATGAGTGACATTATAAAACTACTGCCCGATTCAGTTGCCAATCAGATAGCTGCCGGCGAGGTCATTCAGCGACCGGCGTCGGTGGTGAAAGAGCTGGTCGAAAACGCTGTCGACGCCGGAGCGTCGGCGATAACCATCGTTGTCAAAGACGCCGGCCGGACACTTATCCAGGTCATTGACAACGGACGCGGCATGAGCGATACCGATGCGCGCATGGCTTTCGAACGCCACGCCACGAGTAAAATCTCGGCTGCCGACGATCTGTTCGGATTGACTACTATGGGGTTCCGCGGCGAGGCGCTGGCCTCGATAT
>DBGBEM010000334.1:0-9922 GCA_048477235.1 Muribaculaceae bacterium
TCAAGCTCCCGCCCCAGCGTCCGCGCCGCACCGACGAGGAAATCGCCCGTCAGTGCCCCTGGGCCGTCAACGGCCGCACCGCCTCGCGCGGCCACCGCAACGTCATGACGACTCTCGAGCTCGAGAGCGGCCCCATGGAGAAGAACAACGAACGCTTCCAGGAAACATACCGCAGGATAGAAGAAAACGAAGTGCGCTTTGCCGAGACCGACGTCGACGACGCCGAATATCTCGTAGTAGCCTTCGGCTCGGTAGCCCGCATCTGCCAGAAAGCCATCGAGACAGCCCGCGAACAGGGCGTCAAGGTAGGTCTTCTGCGCCCGATCACCCTCTGGCCCTTCCCGACAAAAGAGATCGCCCGCCTGTCGAAGCAGGTCAAAGGCATCCTTGTTGTCGAGCTCAACGCCGGCCAGATGATCGAAGACGTCAAACTCGCCGTCGAAGGCCGCGTGCCCGTCTACCACTACGGCCGCATGGGCGGTATCGTGCCCAACCCCACCGAGGTTCTCAACGCCTTCTATAAAGATTTCCCCGAATCTAATCCCTCACAGAAATGACACGCGAAGAAATATGCCAACCTAAGAATAAGGTAGCGGGCAAACCCGCCCTTATCACCGACAACTATATGCACTACTGCCCGGGCTGCAGCCACGGCGTAGTCCACAAACTCGTTGCCGAAGTTCTCGAAGAGATGGGCCTGGCCGACAACGCCATCGGCGTCGCCCCGGTCGGCTGCGCCGTCTTCGCCTACAACTATATCGATGTCGACTGGGTCGAAGCCGCCCACGGACGCGCTCCCGCCGTGGCCACAGCCCTGAAGCGCCTCATGCCCGACCGCATGGTCTTCACCTATCAGGGCGACGGCGACCTCGCCGCCATCGGAACCGCCGAATCGATCCACGCCGCAAACCGCGGTGAGAACATCACCATAATCTTCATCAACAACGCCATCTACGGAATGACCGGCGGCCAGATGGCCCCGACAACCCTCGAGGGCATGAAGACAGCCACCTGCCCCTACGGCCGCCGCGCCGACCTCAACGGCTATCCCCTGAAGATGGGCGATCTCATGGCCGGACTCGACGGAACCTGCTATATCACCCGCCAGAGCGTCCACACTCCCGCAGCAGTGCGCCGCGCCAAGAAAGCCATCCGTCAGGCCTTCGAGAACTCGATGGCCGGAAAAGGCACCAGCATTGTCGAGATCGTTGCCACCTGCAACAGCGGCTGGAAGATGACACCCGACAAATCAAACAAATGGATGGAGGAACACATGCACGCCAAGTATCCTCTTGGAGACATCAAAAACACCGTTAAGCCATGAAAGAAGAAATCATTATAGCCGGATTCGGCGGACAGGGCGTATTGTCGATGGGCAAAATCCTCGCCTACGCCGGACTGATGGACGACCTCGAAGTCACCTGGATGCCCTCCTACGGCCCCGAACAGCGCGGCGGCACGGCCAACGTGACCGTAATCCTCAGCGACAAGCCTATCAGCTCGCCCGTGCTCGACGAATATGACTGCGTCGTAGCCCTCAACCAGCAGAGCCTCGACAAATTCGAGCCCAAAGTCAAAAAAGGGGGCACACTCCTTTACGACCCCTACGGCATCCACCGCGCCCCGACACGCCCCGACATCAACGCCGTGGCCGTGCCCGCAATGGAAGCCACCTTCGAGATGGGCAACTCAAAGACCTTCAACATGATTGTTCTCGGCGGATTACTCGGCGTGCGTCCGATGGTTCCCGTAGAGAGCGTCCTCAAAGGCCTTAAGAAAGTTCTGCCCGAACGCCACCACCATCTGATTCCCCTCAACGAAGAAGCTCTCCGCAAGGGAATCTCACTGACAAAGAAAGACTGACCTCATGACCTCAGCTCTGAAGAAAGAACTCGCCCGCGACACCGACGGCCTCCTGACCTACGAATATCTGGCCAACCATATCGACGACTGCGACAGAGACCTTCCCGGCCTCGTCGACAACATGATAGCCGTCGACTCGACAGGTCAGTTCATCGTCAGCGCCGCCCGCTATCTGGCCGCCATCGATCTCGAACGCTACCGCCGCCATATCGACCGCCTCGTGGCCACAGCCATCGAGCGCGACCACGAGCGCCGCTATATCGCCGACCTGCTGCCGGCGATCTGGGGCGCCGACTACGGCGCCCGCGCCGCCGAGCTCAGTGCCACCGACAACAACTTCAGGCGCATCTATCGCCGTGTGACCCCCGCCGCGAGCATCTGACATCGACAGAGCCGGCCGAGGCCGATTGGTTTTTCTCGCCCTTTTTTCGTAACTTTGCGGCCTGTTTCGGAACTAACCCTCCGGAACAGGCTGTCTTTTTCTGTCATTAACTGTTCATTCTATGAATTGGTTCCTTGAACTTCTCGGTCCCGGAAACATATCGCTGGCAAGCACTCTGGTGCTCTACTCTTTCGTCATCGCCTCGGGCTGTTTCCTCGGAAAGATAAAAATCGCGGGAGTGTCGCTTGGCGTCACTTTCGTATTGTTTATGGGTATTCTGATGGGGCATTTCGGCTACACGGTCAACCCCGAAGTGCTGAAATTCATCCGCGAATTCGGCCTCATACTCTTTATCTTCTCGATAGGTCTTCAGGTCGGCCCCTCGTTCTTCTCGTCGTTCAAAAAAGGAGGCATAGTTCTCAACGGCCTGGCCGTTCTGATGATTCTGCTCAACGTCGGAATAGTGCTCGCGATATTCTATATCGACGGCCACACCGACATCGCCGCCCTCGTCGGCGTCATGAGCGGCGCCGTCACCAACACCCCCGGACTTGCCGCCGCCCAGCAGACAGCCGACACCGCCGAAGCCATCAACACAATGTCGATGGGCTACGCCGCCGCCTATCCCCTCGGAGTCGTCGGCATCATAACCTCGATGTTCGTCATCAAAGGAATCTTCAAGATAAAAGTGGCCGACGAGATGAAGAAAATCGACGACGAAGCCGAGGCCAACCATCATCAGCCCCACGTCATCACCTTCGAAGTAACCAATCCGCGCCTCGAAGGCAAGAATCTGCGCGAGCTCCACGAAGTCATCGGGCGCGACTTCGTAGTGTCGAGGATAATGGCTCCCGACGGGCAGGTCAGCATACCGACCAGCTCGACCGTGCTGACCCTCGGCGAGAAGCTCTACGTCGTCATGTCGCCCGACGATCAGGAAGTGTTCCGCACCGTCATAGGCCCCGAAATCGAACTCGAATGGGAAGAAGTGCCATCGACCGTAGTGTCGCGCCGCATCGTCATAACCAAAAGCGAGATCAACGGCGTTGCTCTCGGAAGCCTCCGCCTGCGCGCCGCCTATAACCTCAACGCGACGCGCGTCAACCGCGCCGGCGTCGACCTCCTTGCCTCGCCCAGCCTGCGACTTCAGATGGGCGACCGCATAACCGTAGTCGGCGGCATCAACGACATCAACCGCGTGGCAGCGCGTCTGGGCAACTCGCTCAAGCGCCTCAACCAGCCCAACATAATAACCATCTTCGTCGGCATCATGCTCGGCATAATCCTCGGTTCTGTCAACCTCGGATTCGGAATGAAGCTCGGCCTCGCCGGCGGCCCTCTTATCGTGGCCATTCTGCTGAGCCGCTTCGGCTACAAGCTCAAGCTCGTCACCTACACCTCGACGTCGGCCTCGCTGCTGATGCGCGAGCTCGGGATATGCCTCTTCCTCGCCTCGGTCGGAATATCGTCGGGCGACGGGTTCGCCGAAACCGTCTTCAACCTTCAGGGAATGTGGTGGGTTATCTGGGGATTCATAATAACCTTCGTGCCCCTGCTCATAGTGGGCTGCATAGCCCGCGGCGTCTACAAAATCAACTACCTGACGATAACCGGTCTCTTCTCGGGCAGCTACACCGATCCCCCGGCCCTCGCCTACGCCGGCAACAGCTCGGGCAGCGACGCTCCCGCCGTGGCCTATTCGACGGTCTACCCGCTGACGATGTTTCTGCGCGTAGTGGCCGCTCAGGTGCTGATTCTTTGCCTGTTCTGAGAAAAATCATTATCTTTACGCCCTCACAGAAACAACTAACAGTAGAGATTATCCAACGCTATGTCACAGATCAAATGTATCGGCATCCTGACCTCCGGAGGCGACGCCCCCGGAATGAACGCCGCAATCCGCGCCGTCACGCGCTCTGCCATCTACGGCGGACTCAAAGTCAAAGGAATCTACCGCGGCTACCGCGGCCTCATCACCGATGAAATCGAGGAATTCAAGACCCAGAACGTCTCGAACATCATAAACCGCGGCGGAACGATTCTGAAGACGGCCCGATGCAAGGAATTCCAGACCCCCGAAGGGCGCCAGCTCGCCTACGACAACCTGCGCCGCCACGAAATCGACGCCCTCGTCGTTATCGGCGGCGACGGCTCGCTGACAGGCGCCCGAATCTTTGCCAACGAATTCAACCTGCCGATCATCGGACTGCCCGGCACAATTGACAACGACCTCTACGGAACCGACACGACGATCGGCTACGACACAGCCCTGAACACCATAATGGAATGTGTCGACAAAATCCGCGACACAGCGACCAGCCACGAGCGCCTCTTCTTTATCGAAGTCATGGGGCGCGACGCCGGATTCCTCGCTCTCAACGGCGCTATCGCCGCCGGCGCCGAAGCGGCCATCATTCCCGAGATTTCTACCAAGGTCGACCAGCTTGCCGAACTCATCCAGAACGGCTTCCGCAAGAGCAAGAACTCGTCGATAGTGCTCGTGGCCGAAAGCCCCGTCACCGGCGGAGCCATGGCTCTGGCCGAGCGCGTCGAGAAAGAATATCCGGGCTACGATGTGCGCGTCTCGATTCTCGGCCATCTCCAGCGCGGCGGCTCGCCGACGGCCCACGACCGCATCCTCGCCTCGCGCATGGGAGCCGCCGCCATCGACGCCATCATGGAAGACCAGCGCAACGTCATGATCGGAATCCGCAACGACGAGATCGTCTACGTTCCCTTCTCGAAAGCCATCAAGAACGACAAGCCGATTAACCGCGAGCTGCTCGACACCCTGCGCCGCCTCTCGATCTGAATTTCCGATTAGACCAATTGGACTAATTAGACTAATAAGTCATAAAACCCATTGCCGCACGGCCCTTAAAGGGTCGTGCGGTATTTTTTCAGTAGTGTTAAAGTCTGGCATTTTGGCAATTATTTAACTATCTTTAATGTCATGCTGCTGCTCTCTCGGGGGCTTATTCGTATCTTCGCAACGTCGCTCGCGATTTTGCTGAAATCAGAATATTCATCATTAATTCTACATTCATAAACATCTTTAAAACTTCCAGCATGAGAAAACGCATCTTTGCTGCCGTCATGGCCGTGTGCGTCATGTGCGGCTTTTTTGTTGCCGCCTCCGCGCAGTCTGTGACCCGGCTTTCGGCAACGAGTCCGTTCACGGGATTTATCGGGTCGAAACCGGCAATAAAATCCAATGTTCCCGTTCTTCCGACGGGGAAAGTCATCAGTAGTGTCAGACCTCCCATGCGCGCCGAGGCCGATGCTCCGGTCATCTACGGCTCGCTGATTGCCGGTGACGGTCTCGACCTTTCGGCCGGTGTCTACAGCTTCCCGGCATCGTCAGATCTGACCTTCACTCCGGTCAACATCTGGGCCAAACAGCCTGCCAACGCCGGCGGCGTCTATGTCAACGGCAAGTATTACTACTTCCACTACTTCGATTCGAGCGGTGCCCTCTTCACCTACTTCGTGGTTGCCGACGCCTCTACGTGGGAGATACTCTCGAGCACCCGCAACAGAGATATCGGCCCCTGCACCGACCTCGCCTACGACCCCATAACCGAAACCATCTACGGTTGCTTCAGCAAGTCAACCAAAGACGGCTATCTGTTCGGCTCGGTGTCGAAAACCGGCGCAGTCACCCGGATCGCCGAAATGACGAATCCTCTCTACACCCTTGCCTGCGACGTCGACGGCACTCTCTATGCCATCGATTCGTCGGGCAATCTCTGCACCGTCGACAAGGAAAACGGCACGCTGACAACCGTCGGTTCGACCGGCATACGTCCCGACTACGTCCAGTCGATGACCTTCGACATGGCGTCGAGGCGCCTTTTCTGGGCCGCCTGCACCAAGACATCCTCAGGCCTCTATGAGATTGCCCCGGCCACCGGCAAGGCCACTCTGATCAAGAAGTTCGACAACGGCGAGGAATTCTGCGGAATCTACACCCTCAGTCAGGGCGCCGACGCGAAAGCTCCGGGCGAACTGACCGACTTCAAGGCCGAATACGACATCACGACCCTCGACGGCGTCAACGTAAGCTTCAAAATGCCGGCCAAAGCCTTCGACGGAACGGCTCTGTCGGGCAAAATCGACTGGATTGTATCGCTCGACGACAAAGATCTCGACCTCGGCGAAGCAAATCCCGGCGAAACCGTCAAGCTGAGCATCAGCAGCGGCACCGTCGGCATGCACACAATCAGCGCCTTCGCACGCAACAGCTCGGGCAAAGGCCCCCAGTCGAGCGAGCGCAAATGGATCGGTGTCGACACCCCGCTCCCCCTCGAAAACTGCAAGCTGACCGTCAGCGGCGATCAGGCCACCATCTCATGGGACGCTCCCGTCAAGGGCGCCCACGATGGTTATTTTGACCCCGCTGCGGTCAACTACCGCGTGATACGCCAGCCCGGAAACGTGACCGTCTGTCAGAAGACCACTCAGACGAGCTATACCGATAAGCTCGACGTCTCGCGTCTGGCCTCTTATTATTACGACGTCATTACATACGTCGGCGACGCAGAAGGCGCGACTACCTCCACCAACACCATGCTCGTCGGCGAAGCTTTCACCCTCCCCTACAGCGAGAACTTCTCGAATTCCGAGAACTTCAAGCTCTTCACCGTCATCGACGCCAACAAAGACGGCAAGACATGGGTCTGGGAAGACCAGTGCGCAAAGAGCTCTTACAGCCTCAAGGAACCGATGAACGACTGGCTGATCACTCCGCCGCTGAAGTTCGAAGCCGACTATATCTATACTCTCCGCTTCAAAGTGCTGACACGCGGATATAAAGAGTCGTTCAACGTCTGGTACGGCACTCAGCCTACCGTCGAAGGCATGACTACCGAAATCCTCGAGACCACAGTCACCGACAACACCGAAATGCGCCAGTTCGAAGTGCGCTTCCACCCGTCGGCCGGCAACGGCTATCTCGGCTTCCACCATGTCAGCGACGCCGCGCGCTTCAACTTCTACCTCGACGACATCGAGGTTGACCGCTCGGCCTCTGTCAAGGCTCCCGCAGCCATCGAAGACCTCACCGTAACCCCTGCCCCCAACGGCGCCCTGAAATTCACCGTCAGCTTCCACGCTCCCGCTAAGAATATCGGCGGCGAGGCTCTGACATCGCTCAAGAGTGTCACGCTCTACCATGGTGACCGTCTCATAAAGACCTTCAGCAATCCCAAGCCTGGCGACCTGCTGACCCAGGCCGACATCGTATGCAGCGCCGGAGCAAACAGTGTCCGCGCTTATGCCGAGAGCAGCGAAGGCAAAGGTCTCGAAGCCACTGCCGACTTCTTTATCGGCCCCGATATGCCCGCACGATGCACCAACATTCATCTCGAAGAGAAAGACGGCAAGGCAATCCTGACATGGAACGCTCCAAAGGCCGGACACAACGGCGGTTATATCGACCCCGCGACGCTGAAATTCCATGTCGCACGCCAGAACTTCGTCACCGGTCAGGTTGAGCCGACAGCCATGAACCTTACCGAATGCCGCTTCGAAGAGGTTCCCGAGATTTCGACCGAACAGGAGTCGGTAGCATATTTCGTTTATCCCGTCAACGAGCAGGGTATTGGTGACGGCTACGCTTCGAACTCGATTCTCTTCGGAACTCCCTACGCTCTCCCATGGAAAGAATCGTTCCCCAATGCCAATCTTACCTATGACACCTGGCGCACCGATAGCAGCGACGAGTCGTCGACATGGGGCACCGCCCAGAGCGGCGTCTATCCCTCGTGCACGGCTTCCGACGGCGACAGCGGCCTGATTTCCTATCAGCCCGCCGTAGAGAATTCATGGTCGGTATTGACCAGCGGAAAAATCTCGGTCAAAGAGGCCGCCAGCCCTGTCGTTGAATTCGACTACTACTACAAGAAGGGATGCGACGACAAGATCACGCTCCTTGTCAGTGACAACGGCGTTGACTTCAGTCCGGCCGGAACCGTCGACATGAGTGCCGACGCCGATCCCAGCGGATGGAAGACGGCTTCGTTCCCCATCACGGCCTACGGAAACAAAGAGTATATCCAGATCGCTATCCGCGTTGACTGCGGAAACTCGATGACGTCGGTTCATATCGACAGAATCGTTGTCCGTAACCTCTCCGAGAAAGACCTTGCCGCAACGAACCTCACCGCCCCGATCCGTTTCGAGGCCGGCAAGCCGGGCGTCTTCACCGCCACAGTCTCGAACGTCGGACTGCGCAATGCCGATGTCTTCACTGTTGTCCTGAACCGCGACGGGCAGCAGGCAGCCATTGTCAACGGAACCAACCTCGCCGCCGGCGATACCCGCGACTATGAGTTCACTCTGACCCCCGACGAGACTTATCCCGACTTCTCGAAGTATCAGGCTGTCGTTAATATCGAAGGCGACGGCGATCTTTCGAACAACACCTCGAAAACCGTCAAGGCCGTTGTCGTGCGCCCGATTCTCCCCGTAGTCACCGACCTTCAGGGCTCGTTCAACGAAGCCACCTCGACCGTCGACCTCTCATGGAGCGCTCCCGACCTCAAGTCAGGCCCCCGGACAACCGACACCTTCGAAAACTACAACGCCTTCATAACCGAAAACATCGGCGACTGGAGAACCATCGACGTTGACGGTGCGCTGACAATCTTTATCTCGGGACTCCCCTTGTGGCAGAACTGCACCGACCCGCAGGCCTTCATCGTCTTCAACCCGACCGAGCTCGGCATTGACATCAGCAAGGTCGAGAACACCATGTTCGCCCCCCACAGCGGCGACCAGATGCTCGTTTCGTTCGCTTCATACGCCCAGTATAACAACGACTGGATCGTTTCGCCGCTCCTGAGCGGCAACGCCCAGACAATCTCGTTCTGGGTTCGCGCGCTGACAACCCAGTCGGGCAAGGAATCGTTCGAGTTCCTCACCACCGACGGAGATTTCCGTGAAGACCTCGAGAGCTATGTCAGAAACGACGAAGTCTCGGGCGAAATCGACGACATCTGGACAGAAATCAAGGTCGACGTTCCCGCCGGAACAAAGTATTTCGCTATCCGCTGCACCTCGTCGAGCAAGTGGGGCCTCTGCGTCGATGATATCTCCTATACTCCCGCCGCAGCCAGCGACGTCGAATTCCAGGGCTACAACATTGTCTGCAACGGCCAGACCCTCAATAACTCGCCTGTCCGGCAGACAACCTACAGCCAGCCTGACATCGACATCAACAGCGGTTACCGCTTCAACATTGTCTGTGTCTACGACAAGGGTCTCTCGGCTCCCTCGAACGAGTATGCCATCGGCAAGCTCGGCCTCGAAGGCATCGGTGCCGACAATGTCAGCGTAACCTCAGCCGGAGGCGAGATTGTCATTACCGGCGCTGCCGGACAGACCTATGCCGTCTATAATCCGGCCGGTCTCACAGTGGCTCTGGGCGTTGCCGCCCCGACCGAAAAGATTGCCGCCGCCGAAGGCATATACCTCGTCAAGGTCGGTGACAGAATCTTCAAGGTTGCCGTCAGAAAGTAAAATCAATCATCGAATCGCTCTGGCGTAGATAGTATGTTTGTGGCGCAATTCGAAAAATGCAAAAATGCGCCACAAAAAAGTGGCATAAGAAAAAGGTTTGTATTTTTGAATTTGTAAAAAAAAGTTTCAATCCTAATTCTTATGCCACGACAAAAA
>DBGBEM010000335.1:0-11971 GCA_048477235.1 Muribaculaceae bacterium
CGTGGATCTACACATGGGGGGAGGCTCCCAGAGGCACTGCCGCTAATCTCGACGCCGAAGGGGGCATCGATTTCGCTCCGATGGCATGGGGCCGCGACTTCAACGAGAACGCTATCCGCAATTATGTGAAGGAGCATAGGAATATAAAATATCTGTTAGGTTTCAATGAGCCTAATTTCTCGGCTCAGGCCAATATGACACCCGAAGAGGCGGCCCGCTTGTGGCCGAAGCTCGAGGCGATCGCAACGGAATATGACCTCAGGCTCGTTTCTCCGGCGCTGAATTTCACCGGGGAGTCGGTCGGCGGCCGCGTATGGGGCATCTATGACTGGCTCGACGAGTTCATCCGCGTCTACAAGGCCGACAACGGCCGTCTTCCGAAGATGGATTGCATTGCTCTCCACTGCTATATGAACTGGTATGGAGCGAACACCTGGTTTGTCAACGAGTATATCTACAGCGATATCTTCAAGAACGGCAACGATTCGAAGTATCCGAATATCGTCGAGGTTCTCAATGCGGTCAAAGAGGCCACGGGGCAGTATCCGCGCATGATGCTGACGGAGTTCTGCTCGTGGGAAGGGAACAAAGACGGATTTGTCACCAACGAAGACAACCAGATCGACCAGATGACCCAGCGGATTCAGAAGATGGAGCAGAGCGACCTCGTCGAGGGGTATGCCTGGTTCATGGCGAATATGGGGGGAGGATCGGCTCAGAATCCCTACAACAGTGTGTTTGTCAGCAATCGCGCCGACAGCGAACTTAGCACGCTCGGAAAGGTGTTTGTCGGTATGTCGGGTTTCGACACTTCGAAATATTATGCTCCCGGAGAAACGGTCATGGCCAAGGACTATGTCGACGCCACTACTGACGACCGGATTGTCAGGGTTCGCCCCGACAGCGAAGGCGCCGGCCGCGCACCTCTTCAGATCGAGCTGACGCAGACATCTTCGGCCGCCACTTATCAGATCGAAGTGGCTCAGGCGGGCGACTATACTTTCACTCTTCATGCCAAGACCGCCGGTTCGACACTGCGACTCAGCGTCGGCGACACTTCCCGCGAGCTCGCCGTGGCCGGCAGTGGCGACGGCTGGGCCGACTATTCCGTCGAGCTTCCTCTGACGGCCGGCAAAGCCAGTCTCGTGGTTTCAAACGCATCCGACACTCCCGTCTTTCTCAACAGCCTGAGGTTTGTCGACAGCGCGAGTTTTGGCGGGATTGCCGACGTCGAATCGGCTTCGGACGTCGTATATGCTGTCTATGACCTGCGCGGCGCGTATGTAGGCCGGTTTCACTCGCTTTCAGACGCGAATATCGACAGCGGCATATATATCGCCGTGGCATCAGACGGAACAGTCAGTAAATACGTCGTGGCCTCTCCGAACTGAATCCGACCATTAGATTATATGAGTATAAGAGATGCGACAGAAGTGCCGCATCTCTTTTCTGATTTGTATGGTAGGGCTGTATTATTTTTTCGTCGAAATGTATATTGTGTTTTTGCCTTTGTCGACGGTCATAGATACGATGCTTTCGGGGGGCAGAGAGTTCATCTCCATTTCGCCGATCTTTTTACCGTCGAGAAGTATGGTCATTTTCCCGTCGGTTTCGGAGTTGACCGTAACAGTCTGGGCGTTGTCGAAAAAATTTTCGAGATCGAAAGGAACCTCTTTGCCGTTCACTGTCAGAGTCATCTCCGGCTTGTCGAATTCATCGATAAAGGGAAATGTTGCGGTTATCACGGCGTTGCCGTCGGTCATCTCGCACTGGAGCGACGAGGCTCTGTAGCTCTTGCCCCGGTCGGCGTAGGTGCCTCCCGACACAGTCAGGTTGTCGCCGAGATTCTCGCCTTTGATGACGATGGTTGTCTTGTCGCCGTTGTTGTTGACGTTGGTGACCTTGTAGCGCTGGACCGAGATTTTGTCGTCAGCCTGATTTTTACTACTTTCGCCGGTGGAAACGTCGCTGGCGGCGATAGTTGTCACTGCGGCGCGTACAGCGGGGACGGCTGCCACGCCAAGCGCGATTGCGAGCGTCGGCACGAGCGCGAGGGCTTTCAACCGGCGCCGACCACCGCTTTTCTTCTGATACATCATGGTGATACGTTTTTTAAGTTTACTATGATTCAGGCTGTTGGCTAACGACGGGAATCTGCGGCCAACAGCTTTTTTTATCAATACCATCTGATATTCCTGCGGATCGTGGCCCCGGTCTATCACGGCCATGTCGGCCTGATATTCATGGACAAGCATCAGCTCGTCGCGCATAAGCCATGCGGCGGGGTTGAACCAGTTGACGATGCATACCGCCTGAGCGATCAGCAGATCGATCCAGTGGCGCAGGGCGACGTGTCTCAGCTCGTGGGTCATTATTGCCCGGCAATTGCTTTCATAGTCGGCCCGGCTTATGACGACATAGCCCATCCAGCTGAAAGGAGCGAACCTGTCGCTGTCGGTCACGACCAGTGTGTAGCCGTCGCCGGCGATCTTCTCGCCCGACCGGATAACGTTTGACAGCCTTATCCAGACGACCGCGGTCCTGACGGCCACTGCTGCCATCCCCGCTATGTAGATCCAGATCATGACGGTTCCCCACACCGGCGTTGACTGCGCGGCGACGAGAGTTTCGGCGTTGCCCGTGGCCTCGAACGTCAGTCCTCCCGACAATTGCCTCAGGGTCAGGTTCTCCAGCCCGAGAAATATGGCCGGCGACAGAAACGAGACGCAGTATATCCCGAGCAGAACGCCACGGTTGAAGCCATGCTGGTTTTCGCGCGCGAGGAAGAGCCGGTAGGCCAGATACATGGCGAGCATCGACAGCCCGCTTACTATAGAATATGACAGCAGCTCTCCCATGTCACTTTCCTTTGCGCTCCACGATTCTGAGCAGTTCTTTCAGTTCGTCGGCCGAGATTTTGTTTTCGTCGACAAGCGCCGACACGGCGCCGTAGTAGCTTCCGCTGAAATATTTTCTGATGAAGTTCCCGAAGCTGCGGCTTCTGAAATATTCTTTTTCTACAGTGGCGTAGTAATGGAAGGTACCCCCTTCGTCGTTGTGGGCTGTGAATCCCTTGGCTTCGAGGCGGCGCATCACCGTAGAAACCGTGTTGAAATGCGGGCGCGGCTCGGGGTAGAGCTCTACCAGGCGGCTTATTGTTGCCGGGCCGTGTTCCCATAGCAGTTGCATGAGTTCTTCCTCTTTGGGAGTGAGCTGGTCTTTGGCGGCTTTTCTCATAACTATTTTTGTAGTTTTGCGACGCAAATATAGCAACTATTTTTGTAGTTGATATGGACGCCAAAAGATTTAACCTCAATTAACGATTGTGGGCCGCGGCATGCCGCGACCCTACAGGTCGGTTGTTATTTGCGGAATGGGTCGAGGGCCACGGTCGGCGAGCCGTTTTCGAAGCACCCCATGCCGTAGCCGCCGTTATAGCCGGCCGGGGCCTCAGGTTCCCAGTAGAAAATGCCTTCGACAGGGGTTGTCATCATCCGGGCGATGAGGTCGCGGCATAGATCGGCCTTGTCGTGAGGCATGCCGATCTCGCATATCATCACCGGCCGGCCGTAGCGCTCTTTGAGATAAGAGATGTTTGCGACGCAGTCGTCGACAATTTTCTTCCAGCCGCCCGGCTGCCCCTGCTCTTCGGCCCAGTAGGGGTAGAGCGACATGCCGATCATATCGTATTTACCGCCGTTGGCTTCGAGAAGGCCGAACATGCGGTCGTAGCGCCAGCGGTCGTTGCCGGCGTCGAGATGGACAATGACTTTCGCCTCGGGAAAGACGGCCTTCACGGCGTCGTATCCGGCGTTGTTGAGAGCCGTGAGCTGCGCCGGATTGTCGACCGAGCCGGCCGGAAGCATCATTCCCGGCGTGGTCTCGTTGCCGATCTGCACCCATTCGGGGGTTACTCCGGCGTTTTTAAGAGCTTTCAGCACCCCGTCGACATGGTTGGCGACCGAGGCTTTCAACCCGTCGAACGACAGACCTTTCCATGCTTCGGGCATCTTCTGGTTGCCGGGATCGGCCCAGGTGTCGGAGAAATGGAAGTCGATCATCGTGCGCAGGCCGAGAGCTTCGGCGCGGCGCGCTTTCGCAACGACGTCGTCGGTCGAATTCCAGCCGTCGGCGGGATTGACCCATACGCGCAGGCGAATTGAATTGACTCCGCAATAGTCGCGCAGCAGGGCCATCAGCTCCATCTCGCGGCGTTCGGGAGCGGGAGTGTAGAAGCGCAGCCCTTCCGATTCCATCTGCGTCAGCCAGCTGACGTCGGCTCCGCGGGCAAAGCCTGTCTCTTTGACGGGAACTACCGGGTCGGGATCGGGCTGAGGGGGAGTGGAGGGCTCGCTGTCGGAGCATGAACTGAAAGTCAGAGCCGCTGCGGCAAGGATTGAAGAGAATATCAGGGGCATTTTCATAGGTTTCCGTTATATTAAAGGTGTTGGATATTTACTCCGCAAAGATACTCACTTATTTTTAAAGAGCCGGAGTAACAGTGTTGTTACAGTCTGCTACAATGAGTTGTTACAGTATTGTAACAGGTAAAATTCCAATGTAATGAATTGAAAAACAGCGATGTAATATGATGTGTCATTATTTTGTAACAGAATTAACATTTATTTGCACTTCCGGCTGTTCATCTCCTGATTTTCGAAGTAATTTTGTGTTGTCGATAATCACCAATCGAAAAAACGACGTTACAACTATAAAAAAATTCTATTATGGCAGCTTCAACAATTTTCCAGAGCAAACTGATGGACCTTCAGTCCAATCTTCTTAATTTCGCCTATATGCTTACCGGCAGCCGCGATGATGCTTACGATCTTCTGCAAGACACCACTCTCAAGGCTCTCGACAACGAGGCGAAGTATGTCGACAACACCAACTTCAAAGGCTGGGTGTTCACGATAATGCGTAATATCTTTATCAACAACTACCGCCGTCAGGTTCGTTGCGCAACAGTAGTGGATCAGACCGAAGATCTCTATCATCTCAACATCAGCCAGGACTCAGGCATATCCTCACCGGAGTGTTCCTACGCCGCCTCGGAAATCACCGAAGCCATCAACTCGTTCCCCGACTGCTATCGTATTCCTTTCTCGATGCACGTTGCCGGCTATAAATACAATGAAATAGCCGACGAGATGCATCTTCCGCTCGGCACAATCAAGAGCCGCATATTCTTCGCTCGCAAAAAGCTTCAGGAGCGTTTTGCCGACTATCGCTGATATTCGGTGCTGTAATAGATTTATCTCAAAATACACCGGCATAAAACACACACCAGGAGGTCGCGCTATCGCGCGGCCTCTTTCATTATATAGAATTAGGAGTCAGGAATGGAGGATGCAATGTGATTATCAAATTTGCGAATCTGATAAACTCTCATTATCTTTGCGATGTTTTAATAACGACATGTATGATAGTCACTTTTGAACATGATTACCTGAAAGTATTATATGAAGATGGCCGATGTCCGGATAAGAAACATCGGTTTCAGCCCGATATAATAAGACGATACCAGAAAGCGATTAAATTTTTGAAAGGCGCTTCGAGCATTGAGGCTCTGTGGCCGATCCGCTCATTGCAATATGAGGTGCTCTCGGGAGATAAGGCCGGCCTGTCGTCTGTCAGGGTCAACGATCGGTATAGAATTGAGTTTTCGGTTACAATAAACGAGAAAGAGCCGGTGTTGACTATCTGTAATGTCGTGGAATTGTCGAATCATTATAAATGAAAGGTATGGAAGTTAAAGTTGAAGGGTTTGAAAAGAATATGATTGCCAACAATCTGATGTCGAGCAACGCTATCCATCCGGGCGAGATGATAAAGGATGAACTCGAGTTCAGAGGTATAACCCAGAAAGCGCTTGCCGCCGAGATCGGATTGCCGGCGTCGGTTCTGAACGAGGTGCTCAATGGCAAAAGGGCTGTTACAACAGAATATGCGCTATTGCTTGAGGCGGCGCTCGGCATCGAGGCAGACCTGTGGCTGAAGCTACAGGCAGAGTATAATAAACAGATGGCGAAATCCGACAGCAAGTTTATGGCCCGTCTTGAGAAAATACGTCAGGTGGCGGCATTTCTCTGATTGCGGAGGCGAAAGAATACATGAAAAGGGAGGCTGCGCCATCGCGCGGCCTCCCCTTTGGATGAGTGTGATGAGCGGTTAGCGGACGGCTACTTTGTAGCTCTTGCCGGCTACGGTAACGATATAGATTCCTGGAGAAACCCATATTCGGCCGTCACCGGCTATGGAGCCGTCGAAGACTGTCATGCCGCCGACATTGCAGACGGTCGCATCGAGTCCCTGCGCACCCGTGACAGAGATGAACCCTCGGCCGCCGTAGACGTTGACGGCGTCAGCCGGGGCGGCTGATATGGCGGCGTATGCCGAAGCCGGGTTCGAGGGGAGCGATTCGCCTTCGCGGTAGACGGCAGTCACCTTGTAGGTGTGGTCGCCGGCAGGCGCGTCGTTGTCGGTGAAGCTGAGGGCGCTGACAGGAGCGTCGTTGACTTTCACTCCGTCGCGATAGATATTGTAGCCCTGCAGGGTCAGCTCTATCGGGTCGCAGCTCTTCAGGCGCAGGGTGACGTCGTCGACCATGAACTGCAGGCAGGCGTATGAGTTGCAGCGGATGGCGAAGTAGCGGGCGCCGGCAGGAATGTCGGCCGAGTAGTTGATCCATTGGCTCGGTGCCTGGATGACACCTCCTATCAGCACGAAGTCGGCGATGTCGGTGCCCTCCATGGAGTAATAGACCTCGAACGATTCGAGCCACGACGAGGAAATGCTCTTGCCCATGAAAGAAGCTGTCTGCCTGTCGCCCGACAGTTCGGGAGAGATCAGCCAGTCGTCGTTCTGCATGTCGTTCCCGTCTTTGTCGGTGACGAACTGCGAGGCCATGTATTTCGAACCGCTGTAGGGGGTGAACTCTTCAAATTCGTTGAATGGAGCTGTGGTGTTGTCCTGGACGAAGAAACCGAAGGGGGAGCCCCACGTGTCGGGCGTCTGGATATAGCTCGAGATGGGAGCTACGATGCCCTTGTCGCCGTCGACGATAGTCCAGCCGGGAATAGTCTTGGCGAACGATTCGAACTGTTCGAATGTCTCGGTATATGTTTTCCGCGGAGTCTTCGACATGTCGGGGGCTTCCCACTGAAGGGCAATGCCGCCGGCCTCGGTGTCGCCGACGAGATTGCGCGGCTCGGGATAGCCCTGGTTCTTGATAAGCTCAATGCTGAGGTCGTTCGAGGTGTTGTTGGCCTTGTTGTCGTCGTCGTTGAAGACAACAACGGCCTTGAAGTCCAGAACATCGTCCTGCGTCGGGTTGGTCGCAACCTTGAAATTGAGCGACGCCGTCTTGTCGCTTGCGAGAGCGGGGCCCTCTGCCTCGTCGATCTTGACGTTGCCGCGGTATAGCTCGACGGTATATCCGGCCGGAATGTCCTTTGAGCCGCGGTTCTCGAACGAGGCTGTCAGCGTGATGTCCATGCCTGCCTCGATCTCTTCGGGGCCGCGGAGCGTGACCATGTCGATGTCGTTTTCAAGGCGTGTGGCGATACGGAAGGCGTCGAGAAGCACGCTCGGGCGGTCGATACATTCGACGTAGACGCCGACCTGCACTTTCTTGCCTTTATATTTCTCCATGTCGATCGACATACGCTCCCAGCCCCACGGGCCGTCGCACACCGCTTTCTTAAGATGGTGCTGCCCCTCTTCGTCGAGAACAACAAGTTCAACGAAGTTCTTGACAGGCACGCCCTGATATTTATCCTGATTGAGGAAGTAGAACGAGAACTCTGGGCTTTCCATGTCGGCGGGTATATAGACAGGTTCGCTGTAGAGAACCGAAGCCGAATTTGCCCGCGAGGCGACACACATCATGAAGCCGTTGTCGGCATCGACCGATTTGGCGTCGTCATAGACGGCGTCGTCGACGCAGCCCCAGCTTACATTTTCTCCGATATTGAACCAGCGGTAACCGGCCGTGGCATTGCCGAACGACTCGCTCCACGGAGCTGTTGCCGGTTTGCCGAGGCAGACCTTGCGTGTGCCTGTCCACTGGCTGTTGCCGCCGTCGGTCACCGCCCTTACCCAATAGCTCACGGGCGTCGGCTCGGCATCGGGGGCGCAGAATCTGTCGGTATATTCCGTATCCGTCACGTTGTCGGCTATGACTTTCTGTTCGGTCTTGCCGCCGACGGTTGTTACGCGCTGAATCTCGTAGCGCACATTCGAGCTTGTGAGCAAGGTGCCGAACTCATCGCGTGTCGACGGCTCCCAGACAAGGTGTGCCGTGCCGTCGTCGTCGCCATACCAGGCCCATGGCGACGGATTTGCGGGCTTGCCTACGCCGACGAAGGCATTTGCCGATGCTTTCAGTCCCTCACCTTTCGAGTTGTAGGGGATTACGGTGTAGGTGCAGATTCCGTTGACGGCCTTGGTGTCGGTATAGCTGTAGGTTGTGCCCTGAGGTGTGACATCAGCAATCAGTTCGTCGCCGCGCAGAATCCTGATCTTCACAGGCTCGGTGAGGGCATTCCCGTCGACCGACTTCTTCGGCAGTCCGAACGAGACCGTGGCCGAGAGGGCCCCTCCGGGAGCGGCTTTCACATTGAGGCCGGTAACCTCCTGAGGTACTGAGCCGTCTATCGGAGCCGAGACCGCTATGTCGCCTATGTAGAGATAGCGCATGTTCGGATCGGAGCAGTGGTGGAACGAAAGATAGTAAATGCCGTCTTTGTCGACCGAGAAGTTGCACGAACGGCGCTCGCCGTTCTCTTCGCGGCGGTTGTAGATAAGCGTCGGCTCAATGAGTGTCTGTTTCCTGAGGCCGGTCTCCGTCACGGCGTCGCCGAGATATACGGCGAGACGTTCGTTGCGCCACGACGTGTTGGTGCAGGCTGTCGCGAACGTCAGTGTATAGACCTTTCCTTTCTGAAGCCTCATCCCTTTCATGACGAGGTAGCTGTCCATCGGGGTGGAGCTTCCGGAGGCGCCGTGATACATCCAGCCGTGGCGGTCGGTCTGCTCGCTGACGGCTCCGATATACGACCATCCGTAGTTGTCTGAGGCAGTGTCGAGCCAGGTATAGGCGGCTTCGCTCGCGCCCGACAGCGTCGGTTCGTCGAAAGGAGGCGTGATGATGCCGAAACTCAGAGCTTCGGTCGTGGCCGCCGTGGATTTCGAGCCATAGTAGACGGCTCTCAGCGTATAATAGATAATTCTGAAACTGTCGTCGGGGAACTCGTATGGGTCGGACATCGACGTCGCGCCTTTGCCGGTGGTTATTACCTTGCCGTCGGGGTAGCGGACAAGCTCATAGCTGAGATCATCGTTGACGATCACACCGCCGTTCACGCCCGATATCTGGCCGTTGGGAATCCATGATAGTCTGAAGCTTTTCGAGTCGGTGTCGTAGGTGAGCGGGCTTGTGAAATAGGGATTGCGCGGTGTCGGAGTGCCGCAGAAGATGTTGGCGCGCGTCAGCGGAGCTGAGCCGGCGTCGTTGGAGAGTTTTACTGTGACCAGAGCGTCGGCCGATTCCGTCAGTGTGACGGGCGCCTTTACCGTGGTGCCGAACGAGGCCGTGCCGTCGCTGACCCTATCGCCGTCGATACGCACTTCGTAGCTCACTTTTCCGCCGGCTGCGGTTCCGTCGCTGTAGGTGGCCGGAACGTCGAAAGTGATGAACCCTGAGAGCGAGCCTAATTCGAAGTCGGCCTTGAGGTTGGCTGCCGGCGACGGAGCTTTGTCGGCCGGCTTGGCCTCGGGGATGAACAGGCCCGTTATCTGCTCTCCGTCGGGCATCGTGTAGAGCATGGTTGCCCGGCCTGTCACGGGGTCGATAGCGTTGAACGACGAGCCTTGGTCGAGACTCGTGGCGAAGAGAATGCGGTCGTTTTCGTCGTCATAGCAGGCCGAGGTCTTGTATTTGTTCTGAAGCCCCGTGCTTCCTATCAGAGTGGTCTCGCCGGTCCGGCTGTCGATAGTCAGGAGATTGCAGTCGCTGTCGATCAGGTAGATGACACCTTTCGGCGATATGGCCATTCCGAACCATGTTTTCTCGGGATCGAGCCAGCTTATGAATTCGGGACGTGTGTAGCTTCCGGGATCGCTCCATTTGCCGAAAAACCATGCTTCATCTTTGGTCGTGGGATTTGTGCCCTGAAAGACACCGTAGACCTGACCGTTCTCGGGATTGTAGGCCAGTGCGGTGGCCTCGAGGTCGGCGGCACGGTAGTCGTAGGCTGTCTTCTTTTCCCAGTCGGCGACGGTGTAGACGGTGTTTGTCTGCGAATAGAACATATCGCAGAAGGTCGAGGCCACGAACTCATTGCCGTAAGCGACGGCGTTGACGATATATTCGCCGTAACTCTTGTAGGGGAGCGGGGGAACTTTGTCGGCCACCACGTCGAAGCTGCTGACGGCTCCGGCGGCTATAGGGAGTTCGATGATGCAGTTTGATGCGCCTTTGGTGTCGCTGTAGATGAGCAGGGCCTGAGCTTTGCGCCCTGATGCGGCGCCGGTCTCGGCTTTGGCGCGCGGCACCGGCGCGACCGACGGCATTGTCGCGGTCTCGCCTGTCACAAACCGGTTTCCGCAGATGCGAGCTTTCGATGGCACCTGCCTGAAGGTCTGAGAGGCTGCCCGGGGCGACGGCGCGTCGCTGAGCGAGCGCCCGGTGCTTTTCCATGATACGGCTCCCTGTCCGGCGGTCGCGCTGACGCCGATCATCATTGTCAGAGCGACGGCAAAGATTTTTTTCATAGAGGGTGTGTTTGAGAGGTATTGAAATAATATTGTCCTGAAAAAACCGCAGGGACGGCCGGAAACGAGTCCCGGCGCGCCCCCGCGTTGATGGGATCAGGCCAGGTTTTTATTTGACCATGACCTTATAGCTCGTTTCGCCTACGGTGACGATATAGATGCCCTGAGCGGCGGCGATGCGTGTCTCGGCACCCATTGTGCCGCCGGCCATTATGCGTCCAGAGAGGTCGCAGACGGTAACTTCCATGCCTTCGGCACCGAGGATGTTGATGCAGCCTTCGCCTCCGAACACGTGGATGCCTTCGGCCGGGGCTGTAGTGATGCCTGCCTTGGCCTCTACGGTAACGTCGACGGCTACCATGGGCGATTCGCCGTTGGCATAGCGTGCGGTGATGCCGTAGGTATAGGTGCCTTCGGGCAGAGCTGTCGGGCTCTTGTATGCGGCTGTCTCGGGCTGACCGATCACTTCGGCTTCCTGATAGACATTGTAGCCGAGCAGCTGAGCCGATGCCGAGCCTGCGGCTTCGTAGGTGATGTCGTCGACCATGAGGGTGAAGCCGTCCTCGCAGTAGCTGATGTTGCGGATGGCCATGCGTTTGGTGCCTTCGGGGAGGTCGAAGCTGTATTCCGTCCACTGGCCGTCGTTGACAGCGTCGCGGTCAACCGGCTGGAAGTCGTTCAGAACCATCGAGCCGTCGGTGTAGCTGACTTCGTAGCCGGCACGGTAGCCCGGGGTGTTGCGCATGAACATTTTGACGGTCTGGGCTTTTCCGGAGAGCTCGGGTGAGATCATCCAGTCGTCGGCAGAGCCGGAGTCGCCGGTAGGACGGACAGACATGAGCAGCTTATTGCCGGTGTTGGCGGGATAAGCGCTTGCTGTCAGGGGGCCTTTTTCGGTGTCGATGACGGCCCATGAGGCAGGTTCGAAGGCTGGCAGCCCGGGGATTACCAGTGCGCTGCCGGCGCCGTCGTTGAAGCCGAGGATGTTGCGGCGGTCGCGGTCGTAGATGGTCCAGCCTTTCTGACCGGCTGCGCCGGCAGTCCAGTCTTCAAACGATTCTGTTACGACACCGCCTTCAGCTGTCTCGGGGGCGTCCCAGGTGAGGGTTACGAACATGTTGTCGTCGGCTGTGCCTGCTACGTTGCTGACAGCGGGCAGGTCGGCGGGAACGGTCATAATCTTGAGGTTGGCACC
>DBGBEM010000336.1:0-1933 GCA_048477235.1 Muribaculaceae bacterium
CATCCGCCGCAGCCAGCTCCTTAAGAACCTTAAGGTCTTTAAGGACTTTAAAGTCCTTAAAGACGACGGAAGCCCGGGGCGAACCTCGGGCTTCTGCGTTGCGCTTCAGGATGGGCTTGAACCAACGACCCCCTGATTAACAGTCAGGTGCTCTAACCAACTGAGCTACTGAAGCATTGAGCTTGACCCTCCGGTCAATTGCGCTGCAAAATTACTAACTTCTGCCGAACTGTGCAAATTTTTTGTCAAATTTTTATTGCGAAATTTCTACAGAGCTTTCTCCGACGCTTAGCGAGCAGGCTGCGCCGCACACCAGAGGAATGTTGTGGGTCACGTGGCCGACGGGAATATCGTAGGCTACGGGATAGGAGTAGTCGCGGGTCAGGTCGGCGACGATATTGTTGACCGAAGCGAAATCGGCGTCGGGGGCGCATCCCGAGAATTTACCTACGATCAGTCCGGCCAGGTCGGCGAGCACACCGCTCAGGCGCAGCTGATAGAGCATGCGCTCAATCTTGTAGATAGGCTCGTTGACATCCTCGATGAAGAGAATGCGGCGCGGCTTGATGACGTCGAAAGGGGTGCCGACCAGGTCGCTGATAACCGACAGGTTGCCGCCGACGAGCAGGCCCGTTGCGTCGCCCGGCCGGTTCATCGGCGAGGGGTCGAGACTGTATTCCAGCCCTTCGCCCGCGAGGAAGTCGAGCAGGGCGCGGTTGTCGGCGTTGTCGCCGCCGTGGTCGGCGAGCGCTTTCGCCATAGGGGCGTGGATAGAGGCTATGCCGCGCGAGGTCAGCAGGGCGTGGAGCGCCGAGACGTCGCTGAAGCCTATGAGCCATTTCGGCGTATCTTCGAGCGGCAGGCGCGCGAGGCGTTCGAGAAGATGGACGGCGCCGTAGCCGCCGCGCGAGCAGAGGATGGCGCCGACCCCGGGGTCGGTCAGTGCCTCGGCGAGGTCGCTGTAGCGGTTGTCGGCCGTGCCGGCGAACGAGCCGTGGCGGTCGAAGGCGTGGGGCGACACTACCGGCTCCCAGCCGCGGTCGCGCAGAACCGGCAGGGCGTTATATACATTCTGAGGCTTTATAATGCTCGACGGCGAGACGATGGCGATCTTAGCGCCGGGGCCAAGTGAACGGGGTATTATCATACGGTCTGGACGGGGATGCCGAGTTCGCGGGTTATCATGTCGGCGAAAGCCTGAAGCTCTTCGCGACCGACCTTTTCGAGGCTCTCTTCGGGAGTCTTGCGGTCGATGCCGTAGAGCATCACCTCGCGCGGGCGTATGCGGCGGTAGGCTTCGAGCAGGGCTGCCCGTTCGTCGGGGGTGGTGTTGTCGACGCGCACGCCGTTGTGGAAGCCGCGTGTCTGCATGGTCTGAATTATGCATTCGCCACCGAATTGGCAGAGGTCGTCGATGGCGCGCCCGACGGTGAACGCCGGCGATGTCGGACGGTCGAGGGCGCGCATTGTGGCTTCGACGGCGCTGTCGAGCTTCACAATATTGTTGTCGACGCGCCTGAGGGCCTCGACAACGTCGGGGCGACGCAGCTGGGTCGAATTGCTCAACACGCTTATCTTCGCTTCGGGATAGAAGCGGTCGCGCACGGCTATAGTGTCGTCGATAATGGCGGCGAACTCCGGATGGAGCGTCGGCTCGCCGTTGCCCGAGAAGGTGATGACGTCGAGCGGGTCGCCGGCGGCGTGAAGCGCCGCAAGACGTTCGCCGAGCAGGCGGCTGACGTCGGCGCGCGCCGGAAGGCCCGTCGTGCCGGGACCCTGGGCATTGTAGCCCGCCTCGCAGTAGAGACAGTCGAAGCTGCACACCTTGCCGTCGTTGGGCGACAGATTGACCCCTAACGACGCTCCGAGGCGCCGCGACCGGATAGGCCCGAAAACAGTAGAATGGAATAATACTCTTTGCATAGCGCAAAGA
>DBGBEM010000337.1:0-2382 GCA_048477235.1 Muribaculaceae bacterium
GCCATGTATCTCATCTGGTAAGCCAGCGAAACGGCCTGCCTGAAGTTTTCTTTACGTGAATAGCATCTTTTTAAGGTGCTATTTCGTTTATATATCAGCGGCCCTCGGGCAGAGAGCCCCTCCAACCCTTAAAAACAGAAAACGCAATGACAACTTCAACTCCCCATAAAGCCGGGTTCGTCAACATCGTCGGAAACCCTAACGTCGGCAAGTCGACCCTCATGAACGACCTCGTCGGCGAACGCCTGAGCATCATCACCTCGAAGGCCCAGACAACGCGCCACCGCATAATGGGAATCGTCAACACCGACGACTACCAGATAGTGTTCTCCGACACTCCCGGCGTGCTCAAGCCGAAATACAAGCTCCAGCAGTCGATGCTCGACTTCTCGACAGGCGCCCTGACCGACGCCGACGTCCTCGTCTACGTTACCGACGTCGTCGAAGACCCCTCGAAAAACGCCGACTTCGTCGAGAAGGTGGCCCGCGAGAAAGTTCCCCTGCTCCTTGTCATCAACAAAATCGACCTTCTCAAAGACCAGGCCGAGCTTGAGGCCGTTGTCGAACGCTGGCGCACCCTGCTGCCGAACGCCGAGGTGTTCCCGGTCTCGGCCAAGGAGCGCTTCAATGTCGACAATCTGATGAACCGCATCGTGGCCCTGCTGCCCGAGTCGGAGCCCTACTTCGGCAAAGACGCCCTGACCGACAAACCGGCCCGCTTCTTCGTCACCGAGATCATCCGCGAGAAAATCCTGCTCAACTATGAGAAGGAGATCCCCTACTCGATCGAGGTCATCGTCGAGAAGTTCGAAGAGACCGAGACGTCGATCCATATCATGGCCGTCATCTATGTCGAGCGCGAGAGCCAGAAGGGAATCCTCATCGGCCACGGCGGCTCGAAGCTCAAGAAAGTCGGCATCGAGGCCCGCAAAGAAATCGAGACTTTCTTCGGAAAGAAGGTCGACCTGCGCACCTTCGTGAAGGTCGAGCCTAACTGGCGCAACCGCGAATCGAAACTCAAAGCCTTCGGATATATCGAATAACGGCTTTTTTCACTATCTTTACACCGCAACAACAACTTCACTCTCAATATGTCACAGATCGTAGCCATCGTCGGCCGTCCCAATGTCGGAAAGTCGACCCTCTTCAACCGTCTGACCGGCACACGCACCGCCATCGTCGACGACACCGCCGGAACAACGCGCGACCGCCAGTACGGAAAGGTCGACTGGAACGGCAAGGAGTTCTCGATAATCGACACCGGCGGATGGGTTGTCAACTCCGACGACATCTTCGAAGGAGAAATCAACAAACAGGTTCTGCTGGCCATCGAGCAGGCCGACGAGATAATGTTCGTGGTCGACGCCATGAACGGCGTTACCGACCTCGACGACCATGTCGCCGAAACGCTGCGCAAGAGCCGCAAGCCCGTCGTGCTCGTGGCCAACAAGGTCGACAGCAACGACTGGCTCTACAACATAGCCGAATTCTATAAGCTCGGCCTCGGCGAGCCGATGCCCGTGTCGGCCGTCAGCGGATTCGGCACCGGCGACCTTCTCGACGTCGTTGTCGAAAAGCTGCCCGAACCTAATCCCGACGAGGAAGCACCGCTCGACGATCTGCCGAAGTTCGCCATCGTCGGGCGCCCGAACGCCGGAAAATCGTCGCTCATAAACGCTTTCATCGGCGAAGACCGCCATATCGTGACCGACATCGCCGGAACGACCCGCGACTCGATCTATACGCGCTACAACAAGTTCGGCTTCGACTTCTATCTGGTCGACACCGCCGGAATCCGAAAGAAGAACAAAGTTCACGAAGACATCGAATACTACTCGGTCATCCGCTCCATACGCGCCATCGAGGCCAGCGACGTCTGCATCCTTATGATCGACGCCACCCGCGGCATCGAAGCTCAGGATCAGGCTATTTTCGGGCTGATCCAGCGCAACAAGAAAGGGCTCGTGGTCTGCGTCAACAAATGGGATCTCGTCGAAGACAAGTCGAACGAGGCCATCCGACATTTCGAAGAGGCCATACGCGCCCGCTTTGCTCCCTTCACCGACTTCCCCATTATCTTCGCCTCGGCGCTGACAAAGCAGCGCATCCACCGCGTTCTCGAAACCGCCGTGAAGGTCTACGAGAACCGCCGCCGCACTGTGCCGACCTCGGTGCTCAACAAGGTAATGCTCGAAGCCGTGGCCGCCTATCCGCCCCCAGCCAACAAAGGCAAGTATATAAAGATCAAATACGTCACTATGCTCAAGGGCTCGCCCGTGCCGACGTTCATCTTCTTCTGCAACCTGCCCCAGTGGGTCAAGGAGCCATACCGCCGCTACCTCGAGAACAAGATACGCGAGAACTGGGACTTCTGCGGAACCC
>DBGBEM010000338.1:0-13802 GCA_048477235.1 Muribaculaceae bacterium
ATACCGTAGTCAGAGGAAGCCCGGTGAGATCTGTCAAAGCAGTCTTCAGGGTGCTTGAATATGACGATTTCACGAGCTGGGTGCCATATTGGTTCCAGAGCGTGGTGAAATATTCCTCGACTTCGCCGCTCCGCTGTTGCATCTGCCGTAGACGCTTATAGTCTTCGCGCCAGTGGCGAGCCTTGTCGCTGTTGTCGGCGAAGCGGCACGACTCGCTGACTTTTACTTTTATCGTGTACTCGCCGGTGCCCCACATCGGACGTCCGTTGCTGAGAGGCATGTATGACCGCGGCACGACAAAGCTGTCCCCTTCGACGCGAAGAAGGTGGCTGTTCAGAAAACTCTCGCGCTCGTTTTCGGGCAGCTTCTGCGCCCGGTCGATTATCGCTTTTCTTGAGTAGCTGAATAGCCTGACGTTGTCGGGAATGGCGATGTCGAAGGTGAAGTTTCCGAGTTCGACATCTTTGTGGATCTGTATTGCCTGATTGATCCACGACGAAAAGATCGAAAAACTGATTTTCACCCTCAGGTCGTTGCGCTCGTCGAATGAGAAGCCGTTTCCTCCCGTGCCGGGGCGCACTATCGAATCTCCTTTTATCGCGGCGCGGCCGTGGCGAAGGTCGTTCATTGTCTTGATTCCGTTGGCTGTGAGGTTGGGGAGATGGCAATTATAGGGATAGAATGCCATCGAGTCGATGACGAGTGTGAACTTGCTGTGGCGGAACAGATGCTCGAGATTATTGCGGTCGATGCTACAGCTCAGGTAGATGACCTCGTTGCCGTTGCGGATTCCGCGAATCTCTATTCCGTCGAAGTTTATGTCGCTCGGGTCGAGAGCGCCGAAGCGCGAGTTTGAGGCGTAGAAATCGCGTATGCCGCGAATCGACGAGATGCTGTCGGTGTAGTTGTTCTCGTTCATGATCATTTTCATCCATTCGGCCTTCTGTTTTTTCCGATAGTTGATGAGATTGAAAGTTTCGGTCACTACGGCGTCGACGAGGCCACCGACAACACCGATTCCGAGTGTCGTTCCGATGTCGGCGAGAATACCGCGGTCTTGCGCCGAGCCGTTGAGCCGTTCCATTGTGTTGGTTATCTCATTGCGGGTGTCGGCCGGCATCTGGCGCACATTGACCTCCCAGCTGTCGACGTTGACGGCCGGATTGTTGTCGCGGGCCGCTATCTGCAAAGCGGCGAAAAGCAGTGTCAGAATAATGATAAGGTATTTCATAGTCAGTGAGGATTTATTCGAGGGCGTCGATAAGAATGAACGCATTGCTTCGGGAGGGCGCCTCAAACGGGTGATGGTTTTCGGTTGTTTCTTTATATGATAGTGTGGCCGGATCGAAGACATAGACTTTCTGATCCGGCACGGTTACATCGATGAGCGCCTTGCGGGCAGCGGCGAAAGCGCGCCGCGGTGTCATGCCTTCGGCGAGGTTAGCATAGAAAAGGCGCATGAGGCGGCTGGTGGCATCGCTCTCCACAGTCCATAAGCTCAGCAGCATGGCGTCGACTCCGGCATTTTTCAACGCCCGCTGAATGCCGAAGACGCCGTCGGAGGTTATGACTCCGAGGGCGCTCTGACATGCCGCAACGGTGAAAAGCCGGCAACGGCGCAGGTCAAGATCGCGGATCTCGCGTGCCGAAAGCAGTCCGTCGGCCATTGTGTATGGGTCGAGAGAGCTGTTGCCGAGATTGGGATTTACGCCGGCAAAGGCTATTATGTTCTGCGACAGACAATCGTCGGAGGCGGTAGGTTTGATGTCGGTAGCCATCGGTGTACGGCCCCGGAAGCATCCGTGAGTAGAGACGATTATTGATTCGAAATCGGGCGCTTCGGTTCGGAACGCCGCCTCCGAGGCATACTGAAGAGCCATTCTGCGGTCGAGTTTATTGTTGCGGTCTTCGAGAATGGCCGACGTCTCGTCGAACTGGTCGGCGAGGATAGGGAAGAATGAGCCCTGATAGCTGCTGAACGCCATCTGGTCGTTGTCGGTGGCGCTCAAGTCGAGCCACGCGTTGTAGTTGATGTTACCAACCAACAGCATTGGCTTTTCAGTTCTGACGCTGCGGGCAGGTTCCATGAGGCGGCGTGTCGAGGTCAGTCGGTAAACCTCGCGTTCGGCCGCCCCCTGAAGGTATTCGATTGCAAGACGATGGATATATCCGTCAGGCGCAAAGTATAGTCTATCGACCCCTTCGAGTGACTGGAGAAGCGGTTTCGTCCACACCAGATCGTTGACGAACTGGCTTTCATAGATATAGTCTTTGTCATATATTTCCGAAGTTTCCAGACCTTCGCCGGCCTCTTCCAGAACGGCCGCCGGTCGAGTGAGTTTTATAAATTTCGGTTTGCCTTCGGGATAGACGATGACAACCGCCATCTTAGCCTCGCTATCTTTTTCGTATGCAATGAATTCGGCAGCTGCCTGACCGCGCTTGAGTTTTTTCTGAATATCAGTCCATCGGTAGTTGAGCGACTTGAGAGCTTTTTTCGACGCTTTTCCTTTGCCCGACCGCTGAAGAAGTTCAAGAAGCAGCCCCTTTGAAAAAAGGGCTACGTCGTAGAGAAATCCGGGGTCGGCCTCTTCGAGCAGATAGCAGTCGGCAATGAACGGCTGCAGCTGATGCCAGAACTGTTCGCGCTCGCCGGCGTTCATGTCGGCGAAGTTTGCCATGGCATATTTCTTCTGCTTTGCAAAATAGTTTTTATATGCCTTGAGGGCACCCTCTCTGTCGACGTCGGCCAGAAGAAGAATCTTTGCATACATTCGTTCGGCGTTGATATAGGCTCGGCTGTTGCGGTCGAGCGCTTTCGCAAGTTCCCCGGTCGCCATTTCCAAGGCCTCGCCGAATTTTTTGTTCCTGGCCATTGTCAGCGCATATGAAAGCTTATGGGTCAGATAGTTGTCGTCGCCAACGCGGTATCGGCCGCCATATTCGATTATGTCGTCGGCTGTCTTCAGCAGTTCCTCTGCCCGGTCATATTCGCCGAGACGGTAATGGAGCTGGGCGCGTTCGCGAGGCAGAAGAAGGTCGAGCCCGTGGAAGTCGACGCCGCTATTGCGGTCGATAAGGTTTTGTGCCTCGCGATAGCAGTAATCGGCCATATAGAACCGATCATCCTCATAATACTGGTTGCCGCGGAGTTTCAACAGCGCGGCCTTATAATCGATGAGGTTGTTATTACCCACTCCCCCCGCATTGAGAATAAAGTCGATAGAGTCGGCGCATGCCTTGATTTTAACGACCTGTCCGAGCTCGTATGCGTGGTTGCCTTCGCTGATGAGCGAGTCAATCAGCTTGTGGGCGTCGGCTCCGAGCCGGATGGCGAACACCATTAATATATATATGGCAAGCCGTCTCATTTACGCGTGTTATGATTGATTATGACATACGAGACCGGCTCGTCGGAGTTATTCCCGATCTTAAGCAACAGCGGCCTGCCTTTCAGAGCGACTCCGGTCACACATACTTCGCCGTCGGGAAGTTCCCTGACGGAAAATTTTTGCCCTTCATTGACGACCGAAACCTTTAACCGCGCTTTTTCACCTCCGTAAGGCATGACGATGAATGTCTGAAGACCCCAGCGCCCCGGCAGATTATAGGTGACGGTCTTTTTAGCTTTAATGGTTTTCTCGACGAGAGAGTAATTATACCTCATGTCGGCGCCGTTCAGATATAATCCTGTGGTTGTCTGATAGCGTTCGGCGTTTTCGGCATTTGTCATGACAGCATTCAGCCTGAATCCGGCTACGCCGTCGCTTATCCGGCATTCGGCATTGCGGTCGATGCGCAACTCGTCCATAGGCGTCCATAACTTGTCGGACGAAAGCTTGCCGACGGCGTTTCTGAAGGCTTTCTCGCCCCCTTTGCGCAAGCCTGCCACCACAGACTGTAATCTCTGTATTTCGGGGTCGGTGTCGGCGCCACGAACCGCGGCGGCAGATAACAATATAATTGTCAGGATAATGAGTTTTTTCATAGTCATTCCATTATTTCGGGCCAGTATTTTTCGAGGTTATCGTCGGTCGGTAACGCAGTGGTGCCTGTCAGACACTGTTGGCTTTCTTCCTTCGCTGCGGCAAGCCGATGCAGCTCTTTTTCGGCGACAGCAACTATTGATTCAAGCGTCGGGCGGCGTTTCGGATCGAAGCTGAGGCTGTCGGCAATGATTGAGTTGAGGGCGTCGAGTCCTTGCCGCATAATGGGAATCAGGGTGCCGACGGTCTGCGCTGAGCCTCCGCGCCCGTGGAATATGTCGATACCCATGAATATGAAGAAGACCGAAGCCGCCAGCGCCCATGGAGCTGAATAGCCTTCGGGTGCTGTGTAAAGACTATTGCCGGCCCGGTCGTTGTTGTCGAGCGAGAATCCGTCATTGTCAATAAATATGGTGTCGGGACAAACGGCGACGCGCGACGTCACGGCACATCGGGCTATGTCGTGAAGAATCTGCCAAGCGGTTTTCTCATCGATTTCTCCTGCCAGCGCTGACGCGGGGCCTTCAGGGTATTTTTCGGAGTATTTGATCATTTGAGTGTGTTTATCTCTGATGATGGAACAGAATAGGATCGGCTCTCACGTTTGTCGTCGACAACCGAGACAATGCCGACGGCGCGGAATCCGAACTTGTCGCGGACTATTACAGGGCCCCCGGAATATCCCGGCGTGAGACCGCCCTCATGGGCGAGCAGCATCAGCCGGCCCGGCTGTTCGGTCAGGTCAGACAATGGCAGCCGCAACTCATCGGAGCAATGCTCAAGGCGCGCGCCGTTGACGCCTGTTACCGGATAGCCGAAGAAAGTCAGCCGTTTGCCTTCCCTGAGCAGGCGTCTGAGGTCTGCCGAGTCGGCCAAAGCTATTGAGCCGGCGCGGTTGAAGCGCGTTGCCGCGATGTCGCCGAGCATCATGTCGCAACGGTGGTAGCGGTGAGAGATGCTGCGCCAATAGAGCGGGGTGGAATAATCGCCGAGCTCTACGATATCGTCGTCCGACGTGTTAAGTGTGAATCTGTCGGAACTGACTACCGTCTGGTAGCCGTTTTCGTCGGTGAGGGTAATAAATGAACGTAGCTTGAGGCTGTCTGTGCCGGAAATCTGATTGGCAGTCTCGACTGCGAGCGCCCGCGCAATGGGCCATTCAGAGAGGGTAGGCAGGCGGCCGAAATCTACCGGATTGACAGCATTGAGCCATGGTTGCAGACAATGGCGGGCGGTAACGAGCAGAGAGTCGGTTGTCAGGAAGGCCGATCCGACGGGAGGCGTTTCGTAAACGAAAGATTCCATAACTTTTCCGGAAGCGACGTCGACGAGCTGAATGGAGTCGACGCGCGTCATGAACATTGACGACGCAATTTCTTCAGCCATGGAGCCGGTTATCCGCTCGCGGTTATAGTCATAGATGAGGAACGCTCCGACAGCCGCGATTGCGAGAACAAGAATTGCGAGAAGCTTTGTCAGAGGACTTGAACGGTGCTCGATTCTGATAACACTGTGGCGTTCGTTAGCTTCTCTCAATTCATTGAAACGAAACCGGTTGCCGCCTGTTTCGATGACGTCGCCGTCGGTCAGATAGCATACTCGACGAATCGGTTCTCCGTTGACAAAAACGGCGACAGTCGGACAACATCTTACTATGTGCCAGCCGCGGCCGTCAGTGTCGGGCTTGATCTTGGCAGCAACCGGGCAGAAGGCAGATGAAGCTTCAGGCAGCCTGACGTCACACCCTTCCATGCTGCCGATTACAGCCGTGCGGTCGCCGGCGCCATGGAAAATACAGCTGTTCGAAGTCAGGGTGTAGTGCTTATCCATTGTAACGATCGCTGAATGTCTTGACTATTAGCGGTATGGCTGCTACAAGGTCTCTGTCGTAGCGCGTAACCGGCAGCCCTGATTCGTCAACGCCCAGTTCATCGAATGAACATAGGTCGAAATGGGCTCCCCGTTCAAGTTTATATTTTTTCTTCAGCGATACCGGATGCTTTCCACGATATTCGCTGTCAGTAAGTCGTCGGCGCATATCCTCTTCGATTTCAGCGCGTTCTTCGTCGGTACAGGGACGGTTCCCCTGCAAAAGACGCTCTATAACCCAACGGTTGTGTTCGACGGCCGTAAGAAATTCTATTTCGTCGGCCGAAAGGGCGTAGAAGTTTGCCCAGTCGCTCCGATCGTGGCCAAGCAGCAACATCTTCTGCTCGAGAGACATTACATTGAAGAGGCTCGAATTACGGGCGGTATCGTCAGTGACCTTTTCCCATGCCTCGTCGACTTCGTTCTGAGGAAGCTCAGCCGGCACACCGAGTTTCTCGAAACTGAGATTGTAGACATAGTTGACATATTTTGCCATTTCGGTCAACTCTTTTTTCATGGCATTTTTCGCAACCGGGTCATCGTCGCGGAGATCGACAGTAAGATTTCTGCCGAGCCGTCGCCGAAGAATTTCAGCATAGTTTCTGTTGCGGACGGAATTGTCGAATCCAAGATAAACTATCAGCTGTCTGTCAGGATCTGAAGCCCAGAGCTGCATTTTTGCCTGAACCGCTTCCGACGAGATTTTCCCGATAACGAATTCCCATTCCGTGCCCACAAAGTCGGGCCTCTTTCCGTAATACATCGGTTTATATAGTCTGACTTGCGGGATTTTGCCGCGCAAGTCGACGATGCGCCTGAATGAGTTTTCGATCAGTTCCTTACGTACGAACATAAAGTCGTCGATGAAGTCGGTGTCGTCGGTGACGACACTGAGGCGTGTCCGTTTCGACGGATTGCTGACATACGCTCCGCTCTGGTGGCTGTTGGCATAGAGCGGAAGTGTCTCTGCGAGGGCCTCGGCCTCACCGAAGCAGACAATATGTGGCGTAGGGAATGGCTTGCGGGTTATCATGGAGTCAGTTTAGAGCGTCGATCAGAATAAACGATGCCCAGGTTGTGTCGTCGGGATATTTAGTCCTGATTTCATCCTGAGCGGCACGTAGGGCAGCGCGTGGAGTATGTGGATTCTTTTTATCGAGATAACGGGCGTAAAAGGTTATCATCATGTCGGCGGTGACGTCGTCGCTGACAGGACTCAGGCTGACCAGAAGCGATTTAGCCCCGGCGTTCTTGAATCCTCGCTGGAGGCCGAAAACACCGTCATAGCCTAACTGTCCCAGCCCGCTCTCGCAGGCTGATAGAACCACGAGTTCACATTCATGAAGATCCATCCGGGCAATTTCGGCGGCATTGACTATTGCACTGTCGCCGTCGATGTTCGCACCCGCGAAAGCCAGAATACTCCTTTTCATGGCATCGTCACCTGATTCTTTGTTGTCGTAGGGATTGTGAGAATTGAAGTACTTACCGTGAGTGGCCACATGAAGTAGATTTATAGGCCTTTTCGGTTCCGTCAGGAATACTTTTTTGGTAGCTTCGAGCTCTTCATATACTTTCACATGGGCTTTTCCCTTTTTGAGAAGTCCGGCAATCTCTCTGATCTCGCGCTTAGTATTTCCGAGCTCTCCGAACGAGGCGAGCCCGTCGTCTGAGCTGCGTTTTGCAGAAGGGTCAGCAAACATATAGTCGATATTTCCGAACAGAGCTGCTTCGCGTATTGAGGCTCGTGCGCTATTGGTGCACAACACCTTAGTCGAAGATACGCGAACCAATTCAAAAGGCAGATCGGTCATGTTCTCGATTGCCATACTGTGCAGCGGCCCGTCAGGGGCAAAATAGACAACCTTCTTCCCTTCGAGATAGGGGAGCAAGTTATTGAATATGACAGCTGTCAGAACAGAGCTTTTATATAAATCAGGGAGCTCTGAATAGGCGCTGATAGTCGATTCGTTTTGGAACGGAACTACAATGCCGTCCGGATTGTCGGATGATATAATTACGGCTATTATCTCATTATATACAGATAATGGCGAATCTCCGATCTTGATGAACTCGATGGCAGCGGCATCGGCAGGGAGGGCTTTGGCAACATCTGCGTGGGTAATTTTCATGAAGTCAGTGTAACGGCTCATATCGGCCGACTTTCGCTGAAGCTCGATCTGTTGCCGGTCGGTTTTGCGCATAAGAGCAAGGATGGAATCGGGATTGCGCCCCTCTTCGCGCATTTTATCCAGCCGCAGGCGGTTAGCCTTAATGGTGTCGTAGGCGGCCGACAGATCGGCATTGTCAATGCGTTTCATCACTTTTTCAAACTCGACGGCAGATGTCAGAAGAACGCCTTTCGACAGCAGTTGTGCGTCGTATAGAAGCGCCGGGAGATTCTGCCGCGCAGGCATTCCTTCCGGAGTGTTGATAAACAGGTTGTTCAGATCGTCGATATATATGCGGTTCTGGTTCCACGACCGCTCGCGTTCTTCAGCATTGCGATATAGGAAATCCTCTTCCAGGGCTGTCCTCAGCATTGGTAAAAACTGATTATAGTAGTCCGTCGCTGCTTGAAAATCTTCTATCATGGCGTAGCTTCCGGCTATAAGACCAAGGCTCGAAGCCGTGAACATATTTCCCATGAGGTTTCCTGTCTGGGCGAGGGATTTCTTTTCGGCGTCGATGAGCTTGAGAGTGCGGGCTTTATCAATGACGAATTTTGTCTCTTCGTCGCTATAACGCGGTAATCTTCCGTTAGCGATCAGACATTGGTCAAGTTTATTTTTCGTTTCAGCGGCCTCTGTGCCGAGCCCTAACTTTTCATAGATGGCGATAGCCTTTTCATAGTCGGCTATCGAGCTCTCGAAATCGCCGGAAAAGCGATTGACAAAAGCACGTGAAGATAGCCCTTTGGCGCGGGCCTTCGTTATTTCTCCTGTGCTGTCTATATATGTGGTATATGCTTCTGCCGCTTTCTTGAAATCTTTTTTACCCTGATGGCAAACGGCGATCATGCGGACTTTCTCGTTACAGATCGAATCAGAAAAGGCTAACCGCTTCATTTCTTGATACACCTTATTATATAGTTCGATGGCGCGACTATAGTCTTCAGCTGCGAAGAGGCAAAATGCGGCTTTGTTTTCGGCAATAACCGATTCTTTTACAATGCCAAGTGAGTCGGAAAGGGCTTTTGCTGCCGTCAGATAATATTCGGCGCCGTTCAGAAAGTCTTTGTTCTCATAAAAGAATCTGGCGTAGGCGTCGGCCGCTTTATAGCGCTGGATCTGTGACATCGGCATTTCGAAGGCGGCAATGAAATTGGCATTGGCTTCGTCATAGTGGCCCGAAAGAGCTAAATAATTGGCGCGCTCAAGGTGTTGTTCGACTGTCTTACATTCTTTTTTCAGCTCGTTTCGGTTGTGCTCGTCCTGTAACTCGAATATTCGATAGAAGTTTTCAATGTCGTTGAGATCTGAATAAAACTCCCCGAGATAAAAAAGAATCTTTTCGTAGTCGGGGCCGAATTTCTCGACTTTCGGAAGCCATTTCTCGAGCACTCCGACAAGCTTCAGCGTGTCGCCATCGGTAAAGGCGGCGCGTCCTTCCTCAAGCCACAGGGGAGGTGTCTCTTTGGATTTTGAGGCCGAAGAGTAGGTGATAGCCGATATGGTGGTGACTAAAAAAATCAGAATCTTCTTCATGATGCCGGGTGTTTTAGTTTCCTATCAGTGCGAAGCTCGCGTTTGTCTTGCCACGGTTGCTTATGGTTATGAGCAGCGGTGTGCGCTTATTTGGCAGGTTGATTTTTACCTGTCGGACTTCGTCGCCCTGTTTGTTTTTGACTGTCTCAGCATAGTAGACTTTCTTGCCCGACGGATCTGTTATCGACATAGTGAACAGTCCTCCCGGCTCGGCTACGATGGCATACTCGGCAGTAGCGCTGTTGAAGGTGAGCCAAGAGGCAGTTGCGCCTGCTTTCAGCGCTTTTGTCGAGAGGCGTATGCTGCCGTCGGTTGTTGTGGAACGATTGACGCGCTTTCTGGCGAAGCGTCGGGCGAATTTTGTCACTTCACGGTTGACGACAAGCGAGTCGATGAATTCTTCGTCGAAAAAAAGGTGGTCGTCGATGCTGAGCTCATTTCCTTTCTTGAGATTCAGAACGGTAAAATCTGAGGTCTTGAGCGCTCTGAGTTTTTTGCCGGCATTGCGTAGCTGAGAGGTGTTGCCGCCGGCTTTCATTGCGGCAGTTATCTCGCGGCAGGCGTCGACAACAGGCTGAATTTGCGCTTGAGCCGTCTGTCCGGTAATAAATATAATTATGGTCAGGAATATTCGCGTAAACATAGCAGTATTATTTAGAATGGGCAAGACGGAATCCGAGGGTCGAAAGTGAGGTGTCGGGAAGTGTAGGCTCGCGGTGAGTCACGGTGAGTTCGTAAGGCTCGGAGTCGAAGTTTCCGCCGCGCACGGCAATAGCATTTTCGTCGTTGACCGGAAGCTCAGGATTGTAGGGCATGAATTTCGATGAGGTCCATTCGCTGACATTTCCGCTGAGGTTGAAGATATTGTTGTAGGTGGCTGTCGGTCGCGGCGAAGAGTTGGCATGACTGCCTGAGTTGGCCGAATACCAGGCTACTTCAGCGGGGTCATCAGATCCGGCGAAACGGAATCCTTCAGGATTGTCGCCCCCTTTGGCCGCATATTCCCATTCGGCTTCAGTCGGTAGGCGGAAGTCGAGCATGGTCAGATTGTTGAGGCTGTCGATGAAGGCTGAGACCTGCTGATAGGTTACTGAGGCAACAGGCTCTGACGGATCTTCTTCGCGGCGGTCGCCGTGGTCACCGATGATTGCATTCCATTGGCCCGTTGTCACTTCGAATTTGTTTAGGTAGAATGACCCGACGCTGTCGCGGTGGGCCGGTGTCTCGAAGGCAGGGTCGACAAGGTCAGAGAATGAACCGTCAGAGTCGGGCAGTGCGCCCATCATGAACGATCCTCCCGAAATTTCTTCCATGTTAGCGAGAATTTCACCGATGGCTCTGACCTGTTCGGCGGTGACACCGTCGCTCCAGCCTATGGGACGACCTGCGAAGGTAATGGAGCTTTTTAGCGTTTCGAGCTCTTTGGCTCTGTTGTGCATGACGATGAAAAGTCCCGACAACACTGCTATGACAATCATGGCAATCGCCGATAAAAGGATTGTCAGTTTCCGGCGCTTGCGATTGCGGACATGCGGCCTGATTCGGTTTCTGACCATCATGTCGATGGTTGGCTCGAGCGTCTGACCGAAGTTTACTTCGGAATGCTGGGTATTCTCGATGACGCGGCGTATGTGGTCGGGAACATCGTCGGGAATGCAGCTGAAGTCGTTGTCGGGGTTTACCGGGACAATATGGCAGCCCGATTCGATGGCGAGCTCGAGCTCGCGACGTACCCACGATTCGGGATCGCTGCAGCGGTCGAAGACGTCATGGGTCAGAACGATGATATATACCGGCGTGGAGCGCAACGCTGCTTCTATCTGTGGCGGAAATTCGTCGTCGAGAAGTTCGTCATAGTCGAGAAATACGCGGAACCCTTTTTTCTCGAGAAGGAGCTGGAGGGTGCGCGCATACTGCGCTCCCGCTTTCCGGCGGTAGGATATGAAGATGTCGTAGTGCGGTGCCTTTTTCATTTGTCGATGATTGGTATGCCGAGCGAGATGTCGACGACGTTGTAGTCGTAGGCCTGAGTGTCGGCTGACAGTTTTTGCCAGGCCTTGAGATATTTATGTAGCATTTTCACTTCATCTTTTCCGGAGCCGGGCGAATATCCGAGAATTTCGTGAGAGGCATTCCAGCGAAGATGCTCGGTGCGCGCCAGATTAGTCAGTATGGCCGCGATGTCGTCAGGCGCATCGCGATAAACGGTGCTCATGTTGTTGCGGCTTATTGTCTTCCAGTCGAAGCCCTCTTTGCCTGATGCGCGGAGCGCCATTTGGGCAAGCTTCTGCTTTGTGAGGATATGAAGGCTGTTGGCGAAATCCTGTCCTCGCATACGGCGCAGGGCCATGGCAGCTCCGTAGGTAGGGTAGTAGTTCAGATGATCTTCGTCGAGCTGCATCAATTTCATGTATGCCGACTCCCAGGCGTCGGTGGCCCCGGGAAGTTTTGTCGTTCCTATGACAGAATCGTAAAGATTATGGAACTGACGGGCACGTTCCTCAAGATCATCGGATATGATGTTTTCGTAGGTGAAGATTTCTTGATCGCTTCCGAAAAGGAATATGGGGAGACTGAGATCGGCATTCCGTTTTATTCGGGTCTGTGTCAGATTGTCGCCGGCTTCGGACTGGGCGTGGGCCATGCGGTTGTAGTGTAGGGCGATTCGCCTGAAATAACCGTTGGAGTCTTCTTTTATTCGCGCAAGAATGCGGAACCTGTCAAGGTCTGTGCCGCAACGCAGGGCGAGTTTCAGTATTCTGATGGCGAGCGAAATGTTGAGCTCGTCGTCTTCGGTGGCAATGACAACGTAGTTGAGAGTGGGAAGACTTTTTTCAAGTTTTAGGTAAAACTCGGCACTGCAACAGTCGAGGCTTTCAAGCGTTATCTCGGCATCGCTCCTGTTGCCGTCTTTCAGGAACGGCATGGCTACGGGGACTGCCGGAGCATTTGCAACGAACGGCCCGGCGAGGTCTGCCATATCACGGTCGACGACGTCGATATGCATGGGGGAGCGTCGGACATCGCAGGGTGTGCTGCGGCTGTCGACAAATGATCCGAACTCATAGAGGAACCTCACGGCGTCGCAGCCGACTTCGCCGAACCCGATTACAAGAGCGTTGAACGGCGAGGCGACCGTTGCGTCGTCCCTGACATCGACACAGTTGACCGGGAGAAGTTCTTCGTGAAGCTTCAGCAGTTCGACACCGATATGCGAAGAGTCATCGATCTTGACCCTTATTCGCTGTCCGGCGCGGCTGTCTTCGATGGCACGGTGGATGCTGTTGATTCGTGCTCGGCAATGGAAAATCACCTTTCCGCTGTTACCGGCGAATTCCCCGATCACATTGTCGCCGAGAAGAAGTTCGGCGGCCTGGATGTTTTCGCGCTCGTCGTTGCCGAGGAACATGAAGTCGATGCGGCCTTCACATCGGGTTGCGATCAGTCGCGACAGACTGTGGAGGTGCAGAACCGAATGAAGAATATTGCCACGGGCTTTTTCAACGCTGCTCTCTACGTTGGCCGGGTTGACGTAGGTGCTTGTTGTCAGGCACCGGTGTTTTTCCATGAACTCGATCTCGTTGCTCTTAAGAGACAGAAACTGGAAAACGCGGTCGATGCCGATATGGGAATCGGCTTCGTCGTCGACGGCATTGGCGCGGATTACGATAATGCGGAAGTCTTCCGACCCGATGGTCCGATAATGGTCGAAGATTCCCTTGACTAGATTCTTCGATGCTTCGTTGAAGCCCCAGAAGATATAGGTGTGGTTTACTTTTTTTCCAAAGCGGCTGACATTGAACAGGCGCAAGCGCGACATCAGGTTGTAGCCGAAATGCTTTATGATAAAAAGAGTGCTGACAATGGCGGCTAACAGATGACCGAGCGAGAAGAAGAGCATGAATATCCAGCTCTCGTGGAAAGGAGCATGGATAGCGCTGACGTCGCTGTTGAGCAGAAAAGCCTCGAAGGCATGGATGATCGCCATCGGCGCATTGCTCCAGAGCGACGTAAAGTCGCCGGTGCACATTCCGACATCATAAACGATAAAATTGAAGAGTAGGGCACAGATGAAGAGGGCCTGGAGCCGTATTGAGGAAATATGTTTTTTAACTGGCCGAATAGCCAGCCAAAGCAAAACAATAATCCCGACCGTAACCAGACATACGATAGAACTCCACATCGCAACCTTCGACAGGGAGAGCCATTGGTCGGAGGTGCCGATGGCGAAGTTAAAGGC
>DBGBEM010000339.1:0-3082 GCA_048477235.1 Muribaculaceae bacterium
CAGCTAAAGTTTTCGCCCTGACCCTCTCGCTTGGAGTCATGGCCTCGTGCGGCACCCCCAACAACCAGGGCGCCCCTTCGAAAGACACTAAGGACAAGACCGAGAAAACCGCCGACAAAGGCACCCCGACATCGCTCAACATCCGCTATATCGACGGCGATTCAGTCACCGCCAACTATCAGCTTGCCAAAGACTTCCAGCAGCTCACCCTCTCGTCGCTGAGCAAAATCGACAATGCCCGTCAGGCGCGCGGCAACGAGCTCCAGAAGATGGGCGCCAATATCGAGGCAAAGACGAAGCGCAACGGCTATCTGAGTCAGGAGAGCTACGAGGCCGACGTCAACGCCTTCAACAAGAAGCAGCAGGAGGCAGCCGCCATGCTCGACAACATGCAGGCCCGCGCCCAGCAGGAGATTGCCCAGCGCCAGATCGAGCTCAACGACTCGATCGAGGCTTTCATCAAAGACTACAATAAAGAAAAGGGCTACGACGCCATCCTCTTCAAGGCCGCCGGAGTCTATTTCAACCCGGCCCTCGACATAACCAAAGAGGTTATCGACGGCCTCAACGCCCGCTACGAGAAAGGCCGCAAGGCAAAATGAACCCGTCAGAACCCTTTCTGACAGTCATAATTCCGGCGCGCAACCGCGCCACACTACTGCGACGCACCCTGGCCTCGGTCGGGGCGCAGTCGTACAGGGGCTTCCGCGTTGTCCTTGTCGACAACGGCTCGCGCGACGCGACGCGCGAGGTCATGGCGCGGTGGGCCGACAGTCAGACCGACCTCGACGTGACAGTCATCGACGAGCCGCGCGCCGGCGCCACCCGCGCCCGCAACGCCGGGGCAGCCCTTGCCTCGACCCCATGGCTGATGTTTTTCGACAGCGACGACGAGATGCTCCCCAACCACCTCGCCGACTTCCGCGCGGCCGCCGAGGCCTCGCCCGAAGCCGAAATCATAGGGCGCGGAGTTCTGATGCGCACTCCCGACGGCCGCGACACACGCAAGTTCTTCACCGCGCGCCGGGCGCTGTTCAACCATATCTTCCACTCGACGCTCTCGACCCAGCGCTATATCGTCAGGCGCGAGTTCTACGACCGCCACGGCGGATGGGACACGCGTGCCGTCGGATGGGACGACTGGGAGATGGGCCTGCGCCTGCTCTTGGGGAAGCCGCGCCTTGCCGAAATACGGGGGGAGTCGGTTGTCCAGCATGTCCACGGCGATTCGATAACGGGCACGGATTTCAGTTCGAGCCCGCGCAAATGGGCCGACACTATCGACCTCTGCCGCGCCGACGTCACCGCCGCGGGGCGCGACGACCTGCTGCCGCTGCTCGACATGCGGCGCATGAGCCTCGCCGCCATCTTCGCCGCCGAGGGAGCGCTGACCGACGCCCGCAAACTGCGGCGCCGGACTTTAGACGAGGCGCGCGGCGGCCGCCTCAGACTCCGCGCGGCCTACGCCCTGCTGCGCCGCAGCGGCGGACACGGCGCAGCCCAACTCGCCCGCCTTCTCTTTCCGCGCTGCAAATAGGGGGTTATTGACGGGTTATTGACGGCAATAACCGGGTTTCTGTCGGCAATAATCCCCCAAAGGAAAGTAAAGGAAAATAAATCAAAGAAAACTGTTCTTATTCTATCTCATCAGTGAGCACGCGGGGAGTGGTGGTGGATGATGAGGCGGGGGATATGAAATTTTTTTCGAAGCCTGATTTTTATGACGCAAGGCTTGGCCTAAGAGCTTACCCTCCAGAGTTCTGACACGGAAGATAATGCGTCATCCCGCCGCGCAGGGGGCGCCATGAGGTAACTTTGCTGAAAAATCAACCACAACCACCTCCACCTCATGGCACGACCCTCGAAAAACGGACTCGATTATTTTCCCTTCGACACTGATTTTTTCTGCGACGAGAAGATCGTCTGTGTCGCCGGGGAACATGGCGACATCGGCTGGATTGTAGCCCTGAAGCTTCTGGTGGCCATCTACCGCAACGGCTACTGGCTGAAATGGACCGATGCCGTGCGCTTCAAGATGCTCATCGAGAACCGCGACCTCTCGGGCGAGAAGCTCGATGCCATCGTCGGGAGCCTTCTGAAATGGGGATTCTTCGACCGCGGGCTCTTCGAGAAGGAGGGGGTTCTGACCTCCCGCGGAATCCAGCGCCGCTATTTCTCGATAGCGCGCCGCCGCAAGGAGGCTGACAGGCCTTTTCTTCTGATCGAGGACAAGTCGGACGGGTCGGACAAGTCTGACTCGTCGGACAAGTCCGACAACTCCGAGAAGCCGACCCCGGCCGAGGTCACCGGCCATTTCCGCGCGCAGAACGCTCCGCGGCGCCTGCGCGACTGGGAGTCGGCCGCCCGCCTCTTCTACGACACGTTCGCAGCCTCGGGCTGGATCAACAAATACGGGCGGCCGGTGGCCGACTGGCGCAGCGAGGCCAACCGCTGGATCTATTATCAGGAAAAACGCGATAAAAAACAGAATAACAATGGCAACAACAATCACCCGACTGCTCGAAACGACCTTACCGGCGAAAACCGCTGGATCAACGGCAAAATCGTGCCTGCCTGCGGGCTTATCGAAGAATGACATCAACGGCCTCAAGCATCTTTTCGTGGCCGATGCGCGCTCGGTCACGGCCGGGTTTCAGATCAGCGACTTCAACAGGGCGCAGATCGCCGATCTGTTCCGATGGTGTATCGCCGACCCGACGGGGCGCCACGACCCCGGGCGCGGCCTATGGCTCTGGGGGAGCATCGGAAGCGGTAAGTCGACGCTGCTCGAGATCGTGCGCCGCTTCTGCGGACGCCTGCCATGGCGCCGCACGGCCGACAGCCGGGGCTACCGCTCGCCCTACTCTTTCCGCACGTCGAACGCTGTGGCCGTCTGCGCCGAGTTCCAGCAGCGCGGCTTCGCGGGAATCGAGACGTTCATCGACAGCCCGCGTCAGGCTTTCGACGAACTCGGCAGCGAGACGATTCCGACGGGCTATTACGGCACTTCGGAGAATGTGTTCCAGTATGTTCTGCAACGGCGCTACGACAACCGCCACGACAGTTTCACCCACGTCACGAC
>DBGBEM010000340.1:0-1049 GCA_048477235.1 Muribaculaceae bacterium
GCTACGTAGCCACAGGCACAGACTTCGGCGACACCGTCTACGCCTCGGTCAGCGCCTCGCTGACATGGCCCGAAAAGCTCGGCGACGCCTCGCTGAGCGTGCTTCAGGATTCGATAAAATCGGCCCTCTTCGGCAAATACGGAGCTATCAAAGGAATTGACAAAGCCATAAAAGCCTACGTGGCCGACGTCAGCGCCATCGGCGATTCGACCTTCAGGCCCGTCGACTCCATTCCTCCGACCGAGGCCGGCGAGATGGCCTGGTATCTTCAGGCTGTAGGAAAGATCACCGACCTCAACGAGCAGTATGTCACCTATCAGGCATCGATTTCGAGTTACGCCGGCGGGGCTCATCCGATGACCGCCGTCTTCAGCTTCAGCTACGACCTCGGCAAAGCCACGGTTCTGACGGCAGGAAATATGTTTGTCAAAGGCTCGGAGGCCGCCCTGCTGAAAATTGTCAGAGAGTCGCTGGCGCGCCAATACTCGACAACGGTCGACAAGCTCGATGAAGCCGGATTCTGGCCCGAAAACTTAAACTACCTCGGCGACGTCTACCTCTCCGACGGCATGGTGATGTTCCACTACGGCCCATACGCCATCGCCCCCTACAGCATGGGCGACATCGACATAGCCGTATGGAATGAAGAGATAACCGACTATCTGACCCCCTCGGTGATCGAACTGCTTCAGCGCTGACCCCCAATTCTCAACTCTACATTTTAAATTTTAAATTCTACATTCTCTACCCTCCTCTCTCCCATCATTTTCCCTCGCGGGACAGTGATGGGAAATTTTTTTCAAAAAGTTTGTCACATTTAGCGAAACACGGTAGTCTTATAAGTGAGACGCATCTCAAACAACCCGAATAATAATTTTAAAATCAAAAATACATGGACACCATCATCCCCATTTCAATTTGCGTAGTGCTTCCCGTGGCTATAGTATTTATAACCACATGGCGACAGTACAACAAAGACAATAAACGCGCCGAAATCCTCATGAAAGCCATAGAATCAAACAAGGAGATCGACGCCAATAAGCTTGCCG
>DBGBEM010000341.1:0-2063 GCA_048477235.1 Muribaculaceae bacterium
TCTGAGAATGCTGAAGCCTGAGGGTCGCCGGCATTTTCGGAGGTGAAGAGAACGTCGTCTGATCCGCTCTCATAAACGGCGTATGAGAGGTGGTCGGCGTTCGAGCCGTCGGCAATCGCGCGCGAGAACGACTGCGGCAGAGAGGCGGTGAAGACTACTGCGCCGTCCTGAGCGGGATTCTGCAGGTCATCATTGGCGCACGACGAGAGCAGCAGTGCCGTCATCGCCATGGCTGTGAAAATTGATTTTTTCATAATGATTTGGTTTAAAAAGGAGTTGGTTGGATTTATGTTGATTATTTTATCTCTACGTTATATTCTCCGTTGAATCCGGGGTTTACGCCGACACCGCCCTGGGCGTCGGTTGTGAAGAATCGGCCCCTGATTTCGGTCACGTGGTTGCGCCGCAGCGGAACCGTGACGACATTCGACGACGACATCCTCCGGTTTGTGGCGCGCTCGTAGATGTCGATCGAGAGCTGAACCGAAGCGTCGTTGTGGTTGACGAACACATAGTCGAAGCCGAGGCCGGCCACGCCGTCGCTCAGCGTGACGATCTCCGAGCGGAACGACTGCCCCTGACGGCTGTCGGTCGGACGGTCGAGGCGCGCGTTGAACACGTGGGGCATATAGGTCGGATAGTTGACAACGGCGTAATAGTCGTCGATACCACGCGAGCGGCGCGAGAGGAATTCGTTGACGTCGGTGGCTATGAAGCGGAATTTCGCCATCGGCCGCTCCATGTCGACGTAGATGTCGACCCGGCGCTCCTGTCCGGCGGCAGGGATGTCGGCCGTGGCGCCCCCGCGGAATGCCTGACGGGCTTCGGTGGCGCCCGGATGGGAGCCGTCGGCGCCGGTCAGGATTGTGATATAGCGCATGTCGTCGGTCTGATAATATTTGTCGGCCGTCGAGCCGGTGTCAACAAAGTCGCTCCAGGCCACGACGCTGTAACGGCCCGCAGGAAGGCTGACCTCGAACGTGCGGTCGACCGATTCCCCCTCGGCGGGCGCGGGGACACTGATGCATATCTCTTCGACAACGCCGCGCGAGGCTGCGGTGCGCGAGCCGGTGTCATCGTCGTCCATGATCCTGACGAGGTATCTGAAATCGAGGTCGGAGGTCGCCGAGCGCGTTTTCGCTCCGTTCTCGTTGTAGGGAACCGTGGTCAGCAGCGGCATCGAGCCGAGGTCGTAGCGCAGGTGGATATAGCATTTCACCGCCGTAGTCTCAGGCCCGGTCTCTTCAGGAAACTCATGGACACACCCCGACAGCGACAGCAGGCTCAGCCAGCCGGCAAGAATCATTGACGCATATCTTAGCTTTCTCATCGCTTGTGGGTGCTGAATGAATAGACTATTGACAGTGTGAAGTGGTCGATGCCGAAAAATCCGCGCTTCCTCGAGTCGACAAGGAGCCCCTGAGGGCCGGTGTTCTCGAAGCGGTCGTAGTCGAGATAATAGCCGCCGAACCCGACTGAGGCTTCCCCCTGCCAGACGCCGTCGCCGGTGAGATTGCAGCGGAAACCGGCCCCGACGCCCCCGCCGAGGGCGGGATGGTTGCCCCCGCGGTCCTGATAGCGGAAGTTCCATGACGGCAGCGCGACATTATAGGATATGACAGCCAGATGTCCCTCGACAAAGAAGCCGCGGGCATTGCCGCCGAACCAGTAGCGGACTTCGGGCCGGAATTCGGCCACGCGGAATTTCTGGGTCTGCCTGAAATAATTCCAACCGCTGTAGCTCATATAGAGACCGGCCGACCAGTGGCGCGAGAAAACATACTCGCCGCCGATGTTGGTCACTCCCGCAATCCACGCCGGAAGCGAAGTCGACAGGCGCCACTCCCCGCTCGGATCCGAGGCGACGCTGTCGCTTATTTCAGTGCGTGGGGGGGGGTAAAATGCTGATAATCAGCGGCGTGAGCTGCTGATGGAACCAGTATTGCCATTATTGCGGAGAGCAAGGTTTTCAACTGTTTGTGATTGGTTTTTATAAATAAAAGTGTTATTTTCCCAATTATTCTGCCGCAAAGATAATATTATTCTTTGAATGAATACAATAG
>DBGBEM010000342.1:0-1306 GCA_048477235.1 Muribaculaceae bacterium
CTCTTGTAGAGCACTTTGTCGTCGAGGACGCTCGAGTTTATCGTGACACGTCCGCGGAGAAGGTCGTCGACTGCGATTTCGCGGCCCGGCTCAATCTTGAACCTGACAACGTAAGGCTCCCCTTCGGCGATACGGCGCTCTACTTCTTCGGCGCTCATCGTCAGTGAGTTGCGCATCTGCCCGCGCGTCGAGGCGTCATACTGGAAATTCGGCGTGGCCTCGCGGGCTGCCTGAAGCTCTTCGGGGGTGTCGAATGCGATATAGGCTTTCCCCGCGTCGAGAAGCATTCTGACATGCTCGCGGTAGATGTCGCGGCGCTCGCTCTGGCGGTAGGGGCCGTGGGGGCCTCCTTCGCGCACGCCTTCGTCGATTTTTATGCCGAGCCATGCCAGCGCCTCGTTGATATAGTCTTCGGCGCCGGGAACAAACCGGCGTGAGTCGGTGTCTTCGATGCGAAGAATCATCTCGCCGCCGTTGTGGCGGGCAAACAGATAGTTATATAGAGCGGTGCGCACACCGCCGATGTGAAGCGGCCCGGTGGGCGACGGGGCGAATCTGACCCTTACCTTGCGATTTTCCATATCGTTGATTATTTAACTCCGCAAAGTTAAGCCTTTTTTCCCACCGAGCCAAACCTCTGTCCTTTCCGCCTTTCAATCGGTGTTTAATCCGAAAGCGGTCTTCAGGCGTTATGTAATAGGGGATGTTTATTCCGCTATTAATAATTTTCAAAATATTTGTTATGTATCAGTATCAGGTTTCATTTTCTCAGGCTGTAAGGATGGCCTTTGACTCGTATTGCCGTTTTCAGGGCCGCTCTTCACGTTCGGAATATTGGTGGTGGGTGCTTTTTGTCGCCATATTGAGTTTCTGCATCGGTATTGTCGAAGGCATTCTGGGTTTCAGCATGACAGCTGTCCAGACAACATCCGGGATTCTCAGCCTCGTTCTTTTGCTGCCGGGACTCGGCCTTTCCGTGCGTCGTCTCCACGATATAGGCAAGTCAGGCTGGTGGATTCTGCTCGGCTTTATTCCCGTGGTGGGCGCCATTATACTGATCATCTGGTTCGCCCGCGATAGCGAGATGACGGAAAACCGCTATGGCCCCGTGCCCAATATGGCGAGATGACTCTCATGTCCCCGGCCACGCACAGCGGCAATGGCAACACGGCACTTTCATTTAAGCCCAAAAAAGAGACAGATCTTCCCTTACCCGGTTCATTGCGAATCGGGTAATTTTTTGATGTTGTATGTCAGCAATTTATCCTTCTGTCAAAATCTTATTTTTTTCATTTTTGGTTTAGAA
>DBGBEM010000343.1:0-4126 GCA_048477235.1 Muribaculaceae bacterium
AGGGTGTGGTGCCTGAGTTCATGATGCTGCTTCAGGGCGTCATCGACAGCCCCGACATCCCGCTGAACGTGTCGCGCAGCTATCTCCAGAGCGACAGCGCCGTCAAGAAGATTTCGGGTTATATCACCAAGAAGGTCGGCGAGCGCCTCGACGGTATCTTCAAGAATGACCGCCCCGATTTCGAGAAGAAGTGGGACGACATAAAGATCTTCATCGAATACGGAATGCTGACCGACCAGAAGTTCGCCGACATGGCAATGAAGTTCGTTCTGCTGCGCGATGTCGACGGCAAATACTTCACTCTCGACGAATATAAGACCCTCATCGAAGCCAATCAGACCGACAAAGACGGCAATCTCGTCTATATCTATGCCACCGACCCGACGGCCCAGCACTCGCAGATCAAGGCGGCTCAGAACCTCGGTCTGAATGTGCTCGTCATGGACGGACAGCTCGACAGCCATTTCATCGGAATGCTCGAGCAGCGCCTTGAGAAAACGCGCTTTGTGCGCGTCGACTCCGAGTCGGCCGACAACCTTGTTCCGCGTGATACTAAGAAAGAATCGGGCCTCAGCGGCGCCGAGACCGACGTGTTCGCCCGCATGTTCCGCTCGGCCGTTCCCCACGTCGATAAGGCCGAATTTTTCGTCACCTTCGAGCAGCTGTCGGCCGAGGCCAATCCCGTTCTGATAACCCAGAACGAATATATGCGCCGAATGAAAGACATGGCCGCCATGCAGCCCGGAATGAGCTTCTACGGCGAACTGCCCGACAGCTACAACCTCATTGTCAACACCGGCAGCGAGCTTGTGAAGCGCATCGTCGACGAGGCCCGCGAAAAGCTGATGCCCTCGACAACAGAGTTCACCGACGAGCTCGAGAAGGCCGACAAGGAGCTGCGCGCCGTCGATGCCGAGGTCAAGGACAACAAGCCGACCGACGAGCAGCGCAAGCAGCGCGTCGACATCGAAGGCCGCATGAACGCCGCCCGCAACTCGCGCGACAAGCTTGCCGACGAGTATGCCTCGCAGCGCCCGCTGATAAGCCAGCTCGTTGATCTCGCCCTGCTTGCCAACGGCCTCCTGCGCGGCCAGCAGCTGAGCGACTTCGTGGCCCGCAGCCTGAAGATGCTCTGACGAGAACAGATGAAACACAGAACGGGGAGCGTTGCTCGAAGCAACGCTCCCCGCTTCGTTTTATAAGGTTTTCGGGTTAGCGGACGAGGACTTTCGAGGCGCGTCCGTCGATGTCGACGACGTAGATGCCGGGGGTGAGGCCTTCAAGGCCCGTCATAGCGCCTGAGATGCTGTAGACGCTGACGGTGTCATACTCGCCAACGATCGTGATGCGGCCGTTGCCGCCGATGGCGCGGGCTGCGGGAGCGTCGCCGATTGTGCCGTCAATGCCTGCGGTGTCGGCCGTGCCGACGATGACGAAGGTGCCTGCGGGAAGCTTGCAGCTTACTTTGCCGTCGGCTACGGCAGGCGTCAGTTCAAGGCCGGGGGTGGAGGTCATCACGCGGTTGTTGGCGGCGGCGATCTTGGTCACTGCGGCTTCGACGGTGATTTCGTCGGTTGTCGGGTTGGCCAGAAGCAGGAGTTCCTGATTGCCGGCGGTGAGGCGTATGTGGCGGCCGTTTGTCCAGCCGTTATAGCTCATGTCGACCTGAGTGTCGGCCGAGAAGAGGGCGGGATTGAGGCGGCGTATCCAGTTGAGGTTGGTGTAGGTCTGGAGCAGGTTGGCCCAGTTGTCGTTTTCGAGGCGTCCCCAGAGCACGGTCTTCGGGTCGGTGTTGTTGCCGCCGTCGGAGTTCTTGGTGGTCTGGTCGGCTCCGAGCTCGCCGAACTGCCATATCATGTGGTTGCCCGGGGTCATGAGCATCAGGGCGGCTACCATTCCGAGGCGCTGCGAGCGCACTTCCTCGTCGGCCTTGACGTCGTCGGTGACGCCCCACTGGGTCTGTTTGTAGCCCATGCGCTCTTCGTCGTGGCTCTCGGCATAGCTGACGGTCGAGCCGTAGGGGCGGCTGCCGTGGCGCGGAGCGTAGAAGGCGCTCATGTCGCTCTGCTGGTTATAGCCCATGGCTGTCTGGCAAGAGGCGTTGCTCATGTTGGCCCACTGGAGCTGGCCGTCGGTTGCCATCTCGGTCTCTTCCTTGGCTCCGGCGAGATGCTCGTTGATATGGATGCCGTCGGGCTTGACCGACTTGATTACGGCGTGGAGGCGGGTCATGCGGTCGACGCGGCTCTTGTTGTAGGCTTCGGTGCCGCCCGAATAGCTGTCGTTGTCGCCGAGACCCTTGACGAGGTCGAAGCGGAAGCCGTCGACGTTATAGGCTGTCATCCAGTAGCGGATAACGTCGGCCCAGTGCTGCTCTACGAGCGGGTTGCTCTGGTTCCAGTCGTTGAGCACGCTGTAGTCGTGGGGGGCCTTTTCGTTGTAGAAGGGGTTGTTCTTGATGTCGTACATCTGATACCAGGGGTGGAGACCGTCGCTCTGGTTGAACACGATGTCGAGAATGACGGCCATGCCGTGGCGGTGGATGTTGTCGATGAGGGCGCGGAGGTCGGCCGGCGAGCCGTAGGCTTTGTCGGGAGCCATATAGAAGTTGGTGTTGTAGCCCCACGAGTTGTTGCCGTTGAACTCCATGACGGGCATCAGCTCAATGGCGTTGACGCCGAGCTCCTTGAGGTAGAGCAGGCGATGCGACACGTTGTCGAAGGTTCCGTCAGCTGTTTTGTTGGCTCCGTCGAAGTCGCGCACGAGCAGCTCATAAATTATCAGCTTGTCGTGGTCGGGGATCGAATAGGCGTCGTTATACTGCCAGTCGTAGTTGTCGATGTCGCTGTTGTAGACGGCGAGCATGGTGTCGTCGAAACGGTCGTAGGGGTAGGCGGGACATCCTTCGGGCAGTTTGTCGAGCCATTTGTCGCTATAGGGGTCGAGTACGAGGCGCGCGTAGGGATCGCCGACTTTCTTCGTTCCGTCGACGAGGTAATAGTAGCAGTAGTTCTTGCCTTTCTCGAGACCTTCTACTTCGGCCCAGAAATAGCGGTAGCCGTTATAGTCCTGATATTTCATCACTGAGGCGTCGTTGGGGCTGTAGTTGTCCCACGAACCGACGATGATGACATTCTCCTTTCCGGGGGCGGCGATGCAGAAACGGGTCTTGCCGTCGGCCTCGACAGCACCCTGCTGCGGCACGCCGCCGGGGTAGTCGGCCTTCACGGCCTGCGGAGCCACGAGGAATGTCAGTTCCGAAGTCAGAGTCTCCTTGCCGTTGTCGGCGGTGACGGTGACCTTATAGGTGCGGCGCTCCGATAGCGAGATTTCGGCGCTGAGCGCTGTTCCCTTCTTCGAGGCTACCTTTGTGCCGTCGAGGGTGATGGTGATGTCGGCCTCTTCAGTAGTTGTGGCGCTGACAGTCGCTTTCGTCGGCGAGAGAAGTACCGGCGAGGCCGTGCTGTTCACGTCGAGGACGAATCCGTCGGGGTTGACGTCGACAAAGATGTCACCTCCGGTTTCGGTCTTACCCTCTTTCTTGGTGTCGGCCGAACGGAACACCATGGCGAGCTTCTCGACAGTCTCGGTGGCGTCGGTGATGCCGAAATAGGTGCGGATGTCGCCGATGGCGAGCTCCCAGGTGTCGTTGCCTTTCGGGGTCAGTTTGTATTTTTCGCTGTTGTCGCCCCATTTCGCAGGCCCGTAGACCCACTGGCCGTTGCTCTTGTCGGTGATGACGCCGATGTGGGCGTACATATCGCCGGTGAAGCCTTTCAGTCCGCCGTTACCGCGATCGGAATGGTAGATTACGACAACATCTTTGCTTGATTGCTGAAGCGGGGCCGGACGAGTCTCTACGATCTGCCCCGACGCTGCGGTAGTGAGGGCGAGAACCCACACTGCGAGCAGTGAAAACAATTTCTTCATGGTTTGGGGATGTGTATGATTGTTAAGTTAAAGTCAATACTTGCAGTCTCTACGCCGCAAAGTTAGCTAAAAAAATCGAGACGGCAATGCGGCCCGCGGCGGCAAAAGAGAAGGCCGACTCGCTGTGAGCCGGCCTTTTAGATTTTTTTACAGTGGGACAGGGGTTATTCGCCCGGGATGATAGCGTCGTTGGGGC
>DBGBEM010000344.1:0-1898 GCA_048477235.1 Muribaculaceae bacterium
ATATAATATTGTTCGAGGTCAGCGTTTCCCATTCTGATAAAGTTGTGAAGTCTTTCGTGCAAAGTTACAGAAAAAAACAGCCTTCAAACCGTTTTGAACTGAATTGAACCGAAATGAATCGGATTGAACCGAAATGAACTCTTTCGCATTACCTACATTTGCAAGCAAAACCAACAATCTTAAACCATCAGCCCGAATCTTATACATAATTATGGAACGAAAGAATTGTCCTTATTGCGGCGAAGAGATAGCCGCCACGGCCAAGAAATGCCGCTTCTGCGGTGAATGGCTCGAGATAGAAGAGGCTGTGCTTATGCCCGAAAACGCAGATGCCGCTCAGGTTCAGGAGTATGCCTCACCGGCCGCCGATATTGCTGTCGACAGCTACACTGAAGGCCCGCTGCCCGCGACAATCAACGTCAACGGCGTGGCTCAGCAACAATATCCTCAGCAGCCGTACACGGGGCAGCCGGCTCAGCCCGGAGCCATGCAGCAGCCTGTCATCAACATTCAGGTGGCACAGTCGCAGGAGACAAACGTCAGTCAGGAACAGACAGTAATCGTCGAGAAAAGCAGCAGCTCATCGTCGGGCTGGCTCTGGATCGAGGTTCTCGGCGTTGGGGGCGCCGTATGGGGCTTCAGCGGCCACTTATGGGCCGGTATCATCACCCTTATAGTTCTTGGCATAGCCCTCCAGATTCCGGTTATCGGCACACTCATCTGCGTTGTGCTGGGTTGCGGTATGGGGCTGCTGGCCGGTGTCATCTCGGCCGTTTGCGGCGCGCCGACATGGGCATGCTGGCTTATCGGCCTTGTAGCAGCCGGCGCAATGATAGGTATTAACATCGAAGACAAGAACGCCGATGACTGACCGAAAAAATAACAAGCCGATGGCGCGCCGTTTTCGCCGGGCAGTTCTGACACTGTGCGCCGCCGTGGCGATAATCACGACGGCTACAGGCTGCGCGAGCGGCTCCGACGAAGAGATCATCGCCAATTTCATGAAAGATGTCAACAGTTCGACAAAGTCCTCGGGAATCTATGCTGGAGAACTTGAAGACGGCACCATCTACCTCAGCATGCGCCTCAAAGAGACGCCAGAGAATCTCGCGAAGGTCAAGATTCTTGGTTCCGACGAAAACGCTCAGGAGGCCTTCAGCACTATAATCTGCAAGTCGCTCGACGAGGGGGACCTGCTCGCCTGTTTTATCCGGCAGAAACGGAATCTCGCCTTTCAGGTAGAGGCCGGTGAATTAGGATATTATATCACGTTCACCCCGCAGGAAATCCGCGACATCGCATTTAAGAAGAAATAATATGATGCTGAAAATCAAACTACTCGCCGCAATGCTGGCCGTCACGACAGTCCTTACGGGCTGCAGCAACGCCGCTATGCAGACGTCAGACCTGACTTCGGGACTCGAAGACGCATGGGACGAAGCCGACGAAACCATTGAGAAAGATGCCGCCGAATATCTTGAAGAAGCCGCCGAAAACCCTGCGGTGTTCGGAAAGAAGAGCTATCAGGCCGATTGGAACGGCACGTTCGACACCTTCACCCTCACCTACTCCGTCGATATGGGAAGCAAAGCCGCCATGTCGCTCTTTTTCGGCGACTTCGGCGAGAGTCTCTATGACATGGCCAACGCCTCGGTTGAGATGGCCGACAAAAACTCCGCCAGAAAAATCATCAACAAGAGCTTCAATGAGTCGTGGGCCACGCTGTTGATGGCGCTTATTGCCGTTGACGGTACACTCGATTACGGATTCGCGACAGACGAGTTCAACAACAAAGAATTTGAATTCGACTCGAAAGATATGCTCCGAATGCTTAAAGACCACGGTTATATACCGACATCGGCAGATTAACCGAATAAACCTTTTCAATCATATATTAG
>DBGBEM010000345.1:0-5269 GCA_048477235.1 Muribaculaceae bacterium
TTGTTTTTGCCGGCTTCGCGGCTCCAGTGGAGATTGTCGGCAAGCTGACCGCGGATGTCATCGGGAGCCTCGGCAAGTTCTCTCTCAAGAACCTCAGCTGCCAGACGGTCGGTCAGCGCGAGATCCTCGGGATCGCCTGAAGTGCATACCCAGCGGAACGGGCCGAAACCATAGTCGAAGAACAGCGGACCCATGATGTCCTGAACATACGAAGGATAGCGGAATCTGTCAGATCCGTCAGAGGCCATGATGTCGGCTCCGGCCTGTGATGACTTCAGAAGGAAGGCATTGCCGTAGTCAAAGAAATACATTCCGCGCTCTGCAATGGTATTGATTGCCTTGACTTGGCGGCGAAGAGATTCATCGACAGCTTCGGCAAAGTGTTCCGGCTCTTCGGCCATCATGCGGTTGGCCTCTTCATAGCTGTAGCCGACAGGATAGTAACCGCCTGCGAGTGCGTTATGGAGCGAAGTCTGGTCGCTGCCGAGATCGACGGTCAGGTCGGGTGTTTCGGCCAGACGTTCCCAGAGGTCTACGACGTTGCCCTGATATGCCAGAGAGACGGCCTCTCGGGCTGCCACAGCCTTGCGGGCGCGCTCCAGCAGCGGGTCAAGTTCGGTGTAAACCTCGTCGACCCAGCCCTGTTCGTAGCGTTTTGTGACGGCTTTGGGGTTGATCTCAGCTACGATGCTGACAACTCCGGCAATGTCGCCTGCCTTGGGTTGGGCGCCGCTCATACCTCCGAGTCCGCTTGAAACGAACAGGATTCCGCCGATGTCATCGCTGTGGCGTTTGCGGCGGGCGGCATTCATTACAGTGATTGTCGTTCCGTGAACAATGCCCTGCGGGCCGATATACATATATGAACCGGCCGTCATCTGACCGTATTGAGATACACCTAAGGCATTCATGCGTTCCCAGTCGTCGGGTTTCGAGTGATTGGGAATGACCATACCGTTTGTGACAACAACGCGCGGAGCATCGGGATGGCTCGGGAACAGGCCCAGGGGATGACCCGAATACATTACCAGAGTCTGGTTCTCGGTCATCTCGGAGAGATACTTCATAACAAGGCGATACTGAACCCAGTTCTGGAAGACGGCGCCGTTGCCGCCATAGGTTATAAGTTCATGAGGATGTTGTGCGACAGCCTTGTCGAGGTTGTTCTGAATCATGAGCATGATTGCGGCAGCCTGAGGTGTGCGTGCGGGATACCAGTCGATCGGACGGGCTTTCATTTCGTAGTCGGGGCGTAGCCGATACATGTAAATTCGGCCATAGTCGGCTAACTCCTGTGCAAACTCGGGAGCAAGTTCTTTGTGAAGCTCTTTGGGGAAATAGCGCAGAGCGTTGCGAAGGGCCAGTTTCTTCTCTTCGTCGCTGAGAATGTCTTTGCGACGCGGAGCGTGGTTGATTTCAGGATCGCGGGGCTTGGGCGCGGGCAGTTTCGAGGGGATTCCCTCGGCAACTACGGCGCGGAATTCTTCTTTAGTCATATATGGGATGCTTTATTTGATTTTTGAATTGGCTATTTCGAGAACTGTCGCAACTCTTGCTTCTGACTTTTTGTCGATTTCATCGGCGCGTGTCAGCAGTTTTTCGGCATTCTCGCGATTCTTCAGTCCGGTGGCGTTTATCCTTACATTAAGAAGTGCACCGACAACAGCCGCTCTGGCGGCAAGCGCACCCACAGCCGCATCGCTGACAGAGGCCGGATTGCCTTCCCGGGCCATTGCTTCGGCATAGTCGAATACCTCGTAGGAAGCCTCCATTGTGCGGAGAGGAACTTCTGTGGCATAGAGTGTGGCTGTTTCAAGAGCTTCGGCACGGGCTGCTTTTTCTTCGGGAGTCGCTTTCGGCATGGAGAACACTGCCATAATCTTATTGAACGCTGCGGTGTCTTCGTCGACGAGAGCGAGAAGGCGTGTCATCAGCGCGTGACCTTTTTCAGCGTAATCGCTGAATTCCTTCCATCTGTCGTCCCAGCCCGGCTTGTGGGCCGAGAGATTGGCAACCATTGTCGAGAGCGCGGCTCCGAGTGCTCCCATATAGGCTGCTATGGAACCACCGCCGGGAGCGGGAGATTCAGAGGCGGTTTCCTCGGCAAATTCGGTCAGTGTCATGTCGACAAGACGTTTGCCGCGAGGTTTGGCGTCTTCAAGGATATATTCGATCACTTTTTCGCGGGGATTGAATTCCTTAAGGTCGTCGAGTCCCATCGACTTTATTGCGATATTGATGATGGCTTCTTCGGAGATGCCGGCCGAGCGCTGCTGTTTGGCGAGGAAATAGCGTCCGGCGTCGATCAGACAGCTTTTCGGGATGAGACCTACGATCTCCGTGCCGGTCACACGTATACCACGTTCTGAGGCAGCCCGACACACTTTGTCGAAAGCAACGTGGAGCGGGGTAGTGCGTATGTCGGTGATGTTCATTGAAACCTGAGCGATGCCATATTCGTCGATGAACCATCCGATGGCCTTGGTGCCTTTGAGGGTACCGGGAATCATGACTGTCTTTCCGTTTTCGTCCTTGACAACAGGGTCATTTACTTTCGGGCCCTGACGCTTCGGGCGCCCTTTTTCGCGCACGTCGAAAGCGATAGCGTTGGCGCGCCTCGTTGAAGTTGTGTTGAGGTTATAGTTGACGGCGATAAGAAAATCGCGGGCACCGACGGCTGTCGCACCCGTCCGTGCGGCGGCATCGTCCCACGGGCGGTTGCCGAAGTCAGGGCCGTCTTCTCCACCGAAACGCTCGGCCAGACCTTCATATTCGCCGCGGCGGCAGACTGCGAGATTCTTGCGCCCGGGTTTGAGAGCTGAGGCTTCATAGGCATAAATGGGTATATTCAGTTCGTCGGCAATACGACGTCCGAGGTTGCGGGCCATTTCGGCGGCCTCTTCGAGGGTAACGCCGCTGACCGGAATCAGAGGGCACACGTCGGTAGCGCCCATGCGCGGATGAGCGCCATGATGCTTGCTCATGTCGATAAGTTCAGCAGCTTTCCTGACGCCACGGAATGCAGCTTCCTGAACCGATTCGGGATCGCCTACGAAAGTTACTACAGTCCTGTTGGTGGCTTCGCCGGGGTCGACATCGAGAAGACGGACGCCTTCGACCGATTCAATAGCGTCGGTAATCTGCTTGATAACAGCGCGATCGCGCCCCTCTGAAAAGTTCGGCACACATTCAATTAGCCGTGTTGTGTTCATGGAAATATATCTTTTAAGGGTTAGTTCTTTTTCCTGTCACTGCAAAAGTCGTAAAAACTCGCGAAATAAGCAAAGTATACGCCCCAAATTTCTTTAAGGCTTAAAATTTTCCTGCTCTCGTATTTTTGCCTGTTTCATACGTCTGCGCTTTTTGACGAGAGACCCGATATTTTCTTCGAGCAGAAATCTCAACCATTCCGGCCGCTTTTTCGTCTTTGTCGGAGGCAAAGTGATCGGCTTTTCGTCGGGAATGCCGAGCGCGTCCCAATCCCATTCGATTTTTTCTGCCTTCTTTTTCGGCTGTTTCATCGGCTGCACCCAATCGAATAGCGGTTCGCCTGTAACTTTATGTTCATGGCGGCATGTCTCTGGATTCCATTTATACTCATTGTAAGGCGGGTAATCCGGTAATAAAGGTGCCCAATATCCTCCCTTCCACGGCTTATTCGGGTCGTAGTAATACCATTTTCTATTGTCGTTTGTTACTGAATATTTAATAAATTGACATACTCCGATGACGAGGCTCAGAAGAGCCATCACAAATACGCCTTTGCATATCCATCCGATAATTGTCCAGAAAAAATCGTGCATAGTATCTTTCAATACTGCAAAAATACGAAAGAATTGCGAAAATACGTTATTCAGACTATTATGAAGCGCAAAACTCAAAAAGACGGTAGAAAATTTTCTCTGTTTCTATAAAATTGCTAACTTTGCATCGCTTCGCTGACTGCTTACGCGAAGTTGTTGTAAACGTCTAATTACTAACCCTATATATCAACACATGAAAAGAGTCTATACGTTTGGCGACGGTAAGGCCGAAGGCAATGCCGAAATGCGAAACCTCCTTGGAGGTAAGGGCGCAAACCTCGCCGAGATGAATCTGCTGGGTATGCCTGTGCCTCCCGGTTTCACTATCACCACAGAAGTATGTAACCAGTACACCGCCAGCGGTCGCGACGAAGTTGTCCGTCTGATCAACGACGATGTCCGCAAAGCTATATCTCATGTCGAAGCCCTGACCGGCAAGACTTTCAACGATCCGAAGAATCCGCTGCTGGTGTCGGTACGCTCCGGCGCACGTGCATCGATGCCCGGTATGATGGACACCGTGCTCAATCTCGGTATGAATGACGCAACTGTCGAGTCTCTTTCTGAGAAGAGCGGCAACCCGCGTTTCGCATGGGACAGCTATCGTCGTTTTGTCCAGATGTATGGCGATGTCGTTCTCGGCATGAAGCCTAAGACCAAAACAGAAATCGATCCCTTCGAGGCTATCATCGAGAAAGTCAAAGAAGAAAAAGGAGTCAAGTTCGATACCGACCTCGATGTCGAGGATCTCAAAAAGCTCGTCAAGCTCTTCAAGGGTGCTGTCAAGGATTACACCGGCAAAGATTTCCCTGAAGATGCATGGGATCAGCTCTGGGGTGGTATCTGCGCTGTGTTCGACAGCTGGATGAACGAGCGTGCCATCCTCTATCGCCGCATGAACCAGATTCCTGAAGAGTGGGGCACCGCTGTCAATGTTCAGGCTATGGTTTACGGAAACATGGGCAACAATTCGGCTACCGGCGTTGCTTTCAGCCGCGACGCTGCTACCGGTGAAAACATTTTCAACGGCGAATACCTCATCAACGCTCAGGGCGAGGATGTCGTAGCCGGTATCCGCACTCCCCAGCAGATTACCGTTGAGGGTTCGCGCCGCTGGGCTGCCCTTCAGGGTATCAGCGAGGAAGAGCGTGCATCGAAATATCCTTCGCTCGAAGAGTCGATGCCCGTATGCGCCGCCGAGCTCATTGCTATCGCCGGTCGTCTGGAAGACTATTATAAAGATATGCAGGACATGGAGTTCACCATTCAGGACGGCAAGCTCTGGATGCTTCAGACCCGTAACGGCAAGCGCACGGGCGCCGCTATGGTGAAGATCGCCATGGATCTTCTCCGCGCAGGCGTAATCGACGAAAAGACCTGTCTGCTTCGCATGGAGCCGCAGAAACTCGATGAACTTCTCCACCCCGTATTCGATAAGGATGCCCTCAAGCGCGCTAAAGTCGTTG
>DBGBEM010000346.1:0-3817 GCA_048477235.1 Muribaculaceae bacterium
GTATATGGGTTACTGGGCAAAATTCTACGAGGATGTCCATGCTTTCGCCGACTTCTGGAACAAGACTGTTCCCGAAGTCGACAAGAAATCTATTCTCTACCATGCCGACGGAGCCCGCACGGAATGGTGGGATCAGGATTACACGATAACTCCCGAGATGGACATGGTGTTCATTGTGATTCCGGCCAAATATACCGAGGACGACATTGTTATCGCCGCTGAACCTACGGTGATCGAATGGCGCACAAAGAAACTCGAGGTTGCGCAAGTCGACTACACGTTCACCTACGATCCGGTTCCGACATCAAATAAAGTCGAGGTAGGCGTGAAGAGTTCCGACCCGACAATTCCGTTCGCTGTCGCCATCTTCACCAAGAGCGAGGTCGACCAGAATGGCATTGAAAATACGGTTAGACTTCACCTTGCCACTCTCGAGCAGCTTGCCTATTCCAACGGCTCGGGCGGATGGCCGTCGCTGACAAATTTCGGCGAAGGTTCGGCGCGCCGCTCCAATATCATTGTCGGTGATCAGTTCGTTGTCGCCGCTTTCGGATGCGAGATCGGCCAGCTTGTGACCAATATCGAGACATACGAGATCACTGTTCCGTCGGTTTCCCCGACCAACAATGCTACTTTCGACGTTACGGCCACGCGCCTGAGCGGTGCTGAGATGAGTCTCGATGTCAAGCCTTCCGACAAGTCGCTGCGTTGGGTTGCCCTGATTGAAGAGGAATCGGAATTCGCTTCGACAACAACCGAGATGTGGATCGCCAAGAAACTCCAGTTCCTGACCCGTATGAACGCCGGGCGCTGGACAACCGACACCGACCATATCCAGACCGGCGACGCCGTAATCAACAGCCATGACAATGTTTTCGACGGCGTTTATTTCGACACAACGAAAGAATATCGCCTGATGATATTCGGCGTCGACGAAGAGGGCGGCCGCACGACAGCTGTCTATACCCAGACGCTGTCGACAAAGAGCACGGAGGCTCCCGAAGAGGTCACTTTCGACATAAAGATATCTGATTTTGACGAGGATACGCAGCAGTACACCGCTACGATCACACCGTCGGACAACAATGTCAAGTATGTCATTTACAACGTCTCGGTCGATAACTACTATGTGAAAACAAATGGTCGCACCGATGAAGAGATCATGCAGGATTATATCAATGTAAACGGCTCGTATCTCACGCTTTACACCGGCAAGCAGACAAAGAAATTCTCGATCAGTTCTGCGTTTGACTCTGTTGCGGGAAAATGGGGTCCGGGCAAGAACCGCCTGATGGTATTCGCCTACGACGGCGAGATTCTTTCGAAGCTCTATCTGATGGAGATCGACGGCGCCACCGGTGATGTGACCGTGGTTCGTCCCGAATAATCTCTGAAAAATATGCTGGAAGGCGCGGCCGCTACCTTATGGGGCGGTCGCGTTTGTTTAGGATAACGGATATACGAAACCTCGCGATATATCAGAATAGACCACTTCGGAACTTAGATGAAATCAGCGTCGGAAACGCTCTGAAGGTGTTGCAGAACTGCGAAGCGTAGGGATGCTCCTACTACTGGTCAATCTTTCCCTCTGGGTTATATATGCGGGGAAGTGTATCCAAACCAAATATCAGACGCTGTCAGTAAGCACCGGCGGTGCGAAATTTCTACAACCGGCGGTGTTAGCCGCCGGAAAATCAACTATACAGTTATGCGTGGCAAGCCGCGGTAGCGTGCGCAGTCACGCAACCGGCGTTAGCCAACGCCCGCGGCCTGCGCTGTCGCGTTTCGCGGCGGCGCGCACTGCCGTGGCTTGCCGCGAATTGGTGAGGGAAGCCTATTATCCGCCAGCTAACGCAGGCGTTGTAGAGATTTCGCGCGTCCCGCGCTTGTCGGGCGCTGTCAGATATGTCTTTTGAGTTTCTAATTGTCAAAAAGATTGACCAGTAGTAGGATGCTCCATGGAGCATCCGATGTTAAAGCATTGACTACCAAAGGATGCACGAGCGTGCATCCATACGCCCCGATAGCAGTTGAGAATTTTGCGACATCCCCCGGACAGGATAATTTGTTCGGAAGAATTTTAAGTTAATTTGTCGGAAACACCGATTCTGGTATGGCAAGGGGTTCTGCAATACCTTCGGCTACATTTCAGACTTGTCAGCTCAGAGTTCGCCTGAGGTGATTATCTGGCGTTTGATTTTGCTGAGGTGCTGTTCGGTTATGCCGAGATAAGAGGCAATAATCTTCGACGGAACGATACGGAAGATGGCTTTCCAGCGGGTGTTCAGCTCGGTTTTCAGGCGCCGGTCGTGATTGTCGGGAGTGGAGTCGCCTGTCAGCCACTCGCCGTCGACGAGCCCTGAGAGTCGTTGGGTGAGTTGCAACAGACGGCTTTTGGCGTCGCCGCTGAGCACCTGATTGCGGCTTTCGTTGTAGAAAAGCTGGTTCTGGTGGGCGCTCATTACCCATAGGGCGAATTCGTGAGACCGCCGGAGCAGTCCGTCGAAGTAAGCCCTCGGAATGCGAAGCACCGTTGTCGGGCAGCAGGCCTCGAAGCGGTAATATGAGGGTTCGCCGCTGTAGTAGCAATGGAAAGAGATCAGCAAGGTTCCCGGCAGAGCGAATCCTACTGTTTTCTCGATATTCTTGTCCATATACGTGCCGCGGATGAGACCGTCTTTCACTACATATATGTCGGGATTGAACTCTCCGGCATCGATCATGGGGCCGTAGGTGTCAAGACTCACGGGCACGCCTCCGGCCAGAAATTCGTCGAGCACCTCGTGGCGCACTACGTATTTGGCCTCGAGTTCCAGAAGTTGCCGCAGGCTGTCGGCCGGTTCGTTCTCTTTCTTCATTGTGAGCGTTTATTTGAGCCAAAAGTAATAAAAAAATCGGAGAAACGGGTAAAGCCCGTTCCATAATATTGCCGGGCTACGCAATGGCGCAGGGCTGCTGGCCGGTGTCTATCATTCGGAAAAAGGGTGACGGCGGATGTCCGAACAATCCTGCGGCATGAGGCGTTTCAGAATGTAGACCGTAGATATTCGGATTATTAACCTAACAATAAAATTTTAAGCTATGGACAAAAAGAAATACGTATGTGAGGTGTGTGAATGGGTCTATGATCCCGAGATTGGAGATCCCGATAACGGTATTGCTCCCGGAACATCGTTTGCCGATCTTCCCGACGACTGGGTCTGTCCCGTATGCGGCGTCGGCAAAGACGAGTTCAGCGTGGCTGACTGACCGGGCATATCAGAACCGAACTTTGATGAAATCAGCGTCGGAAACTCACTGGCGTAGGGACGTGCCTTTGGCACGTAGCATTGCAACGCACTGGTTGTCAGATGTATGTGAAACGTGCCAAAGGCACGTATCTACGCCCGGACAGGATAATTTACTCGGAAAAAGCCAAAGGCAAGCGGCCACATTCATGGACGGAAAATCACAGCTGTTTTCGGTTGTCAGGGGAGTGTTATCAGGGCTTTTGTGCCGCGCGCTGAGGATGTCAGTGTGAAGTCTCCGCCGTGGAGGCGCGCGATCTGGCGGCTGAGGCAGAGGCCTATGCCGCTGCCGCCCGGCTTGGTCGTGAAGAACGGCTGGAAGAGATTCTGCATGACTTCGGGCGGAATACCGCGCCCGTTGTCGTCGATGCTGATGAAGGGATGTCCGCCGCTTGACGACACGCTGACCTCTATGCGCGGCCCAGGCGCCGAGGCGACAGCTTCGACGGCGTTGCGGAGAACGTTTGTCACCAGCCGGTTGAGCAGGCTGCGGTCGGCCCGGAGCGTCATGCCGACGGGGAGAGTGTAGC
>DBGBEM010000347.1:0-3642 GCA_048477235.1 Muribaculaceae bacterium
ATGTAGTCGCGCGTGGCAGCTGTCAGATCGGCCATCTGTGTCATTGCCTCGGTGGCTTCGCTCATGCGGTGGATAGCTTCGGAGAGCATTGCTGCGTCGTCGGCGCTGACGGGGCTGTCGGCGCCTCCGCCGACCACTATCGGGCCCGCGGCTGCCGCGCCTGCGGTTCCTGCCGTAGCTCCGGCGCCCACGTTGCCGAGATTGCCTATGACGAGCGTCCCGCCACCGCCTTGAACGTGAGTGTGACTGCCGGTCGAGGGGGTGTCGTCTTCGGCAAGGGCGCGCTCAAGGGCGTCTTCAGCCTCGGCTTCGGCCTCGAGGGCTTCCTCGGCGGCGGCTTCGGCGTGGCGAAGAGCCGGGAACACTTCTTCCCACTTATATTCGCGCGGCGGACGGTCGAAGGCTGTCAGGATGAACATGAGCACTTCGGTGCCCATGCCGACCATCAGCAGCGTGTTGCCCCCCTGGAGGTGGAGAATCTTGAACAGGGCGCCGAGGATGACCACGGCGGCGCCTATGCTGTAGGCGAAGTTGAAAAGGCGCTGGCCTCCCTCCCACTGGAGGAACTGCTCTATCTTGTTGCGGTTTATCTTTGACATTGTGTCGGATGGCTGGGGAATGGGTTATTTCTTGATCTTGTTGCCTCGGGCGAAACCTATCTGCGAACGCACGCAGCGGAAGCCTATATAAGAGCGCTGCTCGTTCTGGAATTCCCACTGGCGTATGTCGGAACGGATATTGTGGGCTACATCTTTCCATGAACCGCCGCGCACGATCTTGCGCTTCATCTTGTAGGGGTCTTCGATTGCGGCGTTGTAGCGGTATTCAGGGTTGAGGTCGTTTGTCAGCTTCGACACGCTCTCGGTGAAGGCCGTCGAGGTCCATTCGCTGACGTTGCCGGCCATGTCGTAGAGGCCGAAGTCGTTGGGCGAGTATGTTCCGACGCGCGACGTTATAAGGTGGCCGTCCTGAACGTAGTTGCCTTCCTGAGGCTTGAAGTTGGCGTAGAAGCAGCCTTTCTCTTCGGTCAGGGGCAGGTCGCCCTCCCAGGGATACATGTTCTCGTCGTTGCCGGCGCGGGCGGCGAACTCCCATTCGGCTTCGGTCGGCAGGCGGTAGGGCTCTACGTAGACCCCCTCGCGGCCCAGCGAGCGGCGCAGGAAGTCGGTGCGCCAGTTGGCGAAGGCGTTGGCCTGTTCCCAGCTGACTCCGACAACGGGATATTCGTTATAGCCGCCGTGGCTGAAATAGAGGCGCACGTAAGGCTCGTTGTAAGCGTTCTCGAAGTCGTTGACCCATGCTGTCGTGTCGGGGTAGACGTTGACGATATAGGTGTTGAGGAAGTCGTAGTCGCCTGTCAGGCGGCGCGATATCGTCTGGCGCACGATCTCGCCTTCGTCGTTGATCCAGGCGGTGTCTTTCGAGATCATCGGATTGGTCGTCGGAACCGGTTTGTCGGTGTTGTATTCGCGACGGCGCGGATCGAGGCGGTTCTTGCGCTTGGCGGCCTCGGTGTGGTTGAAGATTTCGTAGCGGTAGTTGAGCTGGGTGGGGTCAAGCTCGCGCTGCCCGGTGATGGGGTTGGTGCGGTATACGCTCTCGATGGCGCGCTGCTCGTCTTCGTTGGCGTTGCGCCAGGGAATCGGCTTATTCCAGTTCAGATAGGGCTTCACGGGATTGCCGTCGCGGTCTTCCTCGATCTTGAAGGCTTCGTTGCCGCCGTAGGCAGGGTCGGCGAGGCGTTCGCGGATTATGGAGTCGCGCACCCAGAACACGAACTGTTTGTATTTCGAGTTTGTCACCTCGGTCTCGTCCATCCAGAAAGCGTCGACGCTCATTCCGCGGGCATCGGCACGCAGATTCCAGGCGCTGTCGGGCTTGTTGACGCCGGCTTTCATCGAGCCGCGCGAAACGAGCACCATGCCGTAGGGCGTGGGCTCGGCCCAGGCCGAGCCGCCGACACCGGTCACTTCGCCGCCGGCGCTGCCACGGTTTCCGGCCGCGCACGAGGCCAGCAGAAGGGCTGTGGTTGAGGCGATAAGGATGGTTGCTGTATTCTTCATTCTGTTATAGTATGCGTATGCTCTTGTGTTTGTTCTTGTTTTTCTCAGAGAAGTCGAGCTTCAGCTTGTAGCCGAGGAAAATCTCGTGGCTGCCGCTCGATGCCCGGTTTATGTCGGTCAGCGCGTAGTCGAAGCTATAGCCCAGGAAGAATCCTTTGAACTCGGCCGACACCATCGCCATGACTGCGTCGTCGTAGCGGTATCCGATGCCGGCGGTGAGCCATTTGTTATAGCGCACCCGGGCGGTCGCTTCGGCGGTCCAGAACCTGAAATCGGTCTTGAACAACACCGACGGTAACACTTCTAATAACGTGTTTTTTATCGGAATATTGCCGCCGCCGGTAAAATAAAGTGTGCGGCGCGCCTGAAACTGATAATACTTCTCCTGATTGTCCGATCCGCTTACCTCCGAGCCACCTTCCCCTTCGGCCGAGAATTTGATTGTCGGCGACAGGGCGTGGGTCAGCGACAGGCCGGTGTAGAAGCGCGGATGCTCGAACCAGACGCCGACGCCGAGATCGAAGGCTGTGCCTGCCACGTCGTTGGTCGGGATGGCTTCGTCGGTGGGGTTATGGAAGTCGTCGCCGTCGGGGATGAACACTTTCGAGCCTTTGAATGTCTCGTTGAGGATTCCGGGCTGAAGGGCTATGGTGAGCGACGATTTGAGTTTTTTGAACTGTAGCTTGTAGCCTACCTGCGCCGCTGCCGTCAGGTTGCGGAACAGTCCGGCGCTCTCCTGCTGCACGAGCACACCGACGCCGAATCTCTTACCGAAAAGGTTCAGCGGCATGTCGGCGAGCCCTACGAAGGTTGTCGGGGCGTTGTCGATGCCTACCCACTGCAGGCGCGACCCGACGCGGATGCGTATATAGTCGTGGTTGCCGATGGCGGCCGGGTTGTAGTAGGTCGGCACCTCGAAATACTGTGTGAACTGGGCGTCGGTCTGGGCACGCGCCGTCAGGGCGCAGCCAAGCAGCAGCGCCGCGGTCAGCAGAAGATTGAGGATATGTCGGTGGCTTCGGCTCATTCGAAGTAGAAGGTGAAGACGACCATGCGCGATTTCGCTTTGTCGAGGGCGCGGGTGAAAGCGAGTTTCTGGGGCTCTTCGACGAGGTCGGGACGGTTGTGGTTTATTATGTCGGAGAGTCCGAAACAGAAACGCACCTCCGGAATGAATTTGAAGTAGGGCAGATAGAAGTCACAGCCGAAGCCTATCGAGAGATAGGTGTCGTAGCTCTTCAGCTTTATGAGGTCGGGCCGCTTCTTGCCGACGTCGAAAGCCGGCATAACTCCACCGATAAGATAGGGACGGGCGTTGCGCCAGCGCACGGCGGCGAATTTAAGGTCGACGGGCAGAACGACCTGAGCTGTCTTGAGGGTCTGTTTGTCGGTGTCGCCGCTGAGGGCGTCGCGCATCTTCAGCTCGCGGCTCCCGAAGAATATGCCCGGCGAGAATCTGAGACTGAAATAGTTGTTGAGGCGCAGGGCGAAAAGTCCGGTCACGTTGAAGCCGGGCTGGAACGTCGGCTGCGACATGAACCACTGGCGCCCTTCGTCGCTGATATAACCGTTGTGGGTG